>NZ_JBAMYD010000017.1:0-178319 GCF_037002925.1 Rhizobium aouanii | reverse complement strand
CTGGAGCGGCACCACCTATCTGGCAAGGCGATTCCGGCCGGCCCCGTCAATCCTCATTCACCCAGCGCCACCGCAATTTCAGCCGCAAGCCGCGCATTGTTTTCGACCAGCGCGATGTTGGTCTTGAGGCTCTGGCCGTCCGTCAGGTCGAATATGGTCGACAGAAGATAGGGCGTTACCGCCTTGCCGGTGATTTCGTCGCGCTCGGCGCTGTCGAGTGCCCGCTCGATGTAGATTTCCATCTCCTCGCGCGCGATCTCGTCGGCCTCGGGCACGGGGTTGGCGACGAGCATGCCGCCGTCGATGCCGAGTTGTTCGCGCACTGTCTGGAAATTGGCGATGGCGGCCGGGCTGTTCAGCGACAGCGGGCTGCGGATGCCCGAGGAGCGCGACCAGAAGGCGGGAAATTCCTCGCTCTCATAGGTGACGACAGGCACGCCGCGGGTTTCCAGCACTTCCAGCGTCTTCGGAATGTCGAGGATTGCCTTGGCGCCGGCGCAGACGACGATGACGCCGGTGCGAGCGAGTTCCTCGATATCGGCTGATATGTCGAAGCTTTCCTCGGCACCGCGATGCACACCGCCGATGCCGCCTGTGGCAAAGACGCGGATGCCGGCGCGCGCCGTCGCAATCATCGTCGCCGCAACCGTGGTGGCGCCGGTGCGGCGCTCGGCGATGGCGAAGGCGAGATCGGCGCGCGACACCTTCATCACCTCGGTCGCCTTGGCGAGTTGCTCCAGTTCCGCAGCTTCAAGGCCGATATGCAGCGTGCCGTGAATGACGGCAATCGTTGCCGGCACCGCACCCTGTTCGCGGATGATCGCCTCGACGCTGCGGGCCATCTCGATATTGCCGGGATAGGGCATGCCGTGGGTGATGATGGTCGATTCAAGCGCCACCAGCGGCGCGCCGCGCTGCTTGGCGCTGGCGACTTCCTTCGAATAGGCGATCGGCAGAAGAGGGGAGATGGGCTTGGTCATGGTCTTGTCCTGTGATCGACAGAGCATGATGCCGAAGTGCGAGCGGCTTTCCGACGACATCATGCTCAAACTATTTAATCAGCCGCTTCAATGCAGAATTCTGACCTTGGGAACAAGGGCAAGCGCCTCATTCAGCAGATCGGGCGTCAGATTTTCGTTGACGGCATGCCGCGACTGCACGGTCAGTATGGCGGCTGCGGTGCCGTGACGAACGGCTTCTTCGAGCGGCAGGCCTGACATCAATGCGGCGAGCGTGCCGGCCGCAAGTGAATCGCCGGCACCCGTAACATCAGCGACGGTGTCGGCAATCGGCGGCTGCAGCGTCACGGTGCGGCCCTCGCAAAGCACGACGAGCTCACGCCGGCCGCGGGTGACGACGGCGTTCCGGATGCCGATCTCATTCAGCAAAGGTAGCCAGCCGGCGGCGTCTTCCGGCCGCTCACCGGCAAGGGCGGCAGCTTCAGCCTCATTCAGGAACAGGTAGTCGATATCTCCGATGCAGGACTTCAGCCTGACGACCTTGGCCGGCGAGATGGCAATTGCCGCAACGGGCTTGCTCAGCGAGCGTGCCTTTGCGACGATCGCCGCGATCGTCTCTTCCGGCAGGTTGGCGTCGAAGAGGATGAAATCATGCGCGGCAAAGGCCTCCCGCACCCAGCGGATGGAGAGACGCCGTGGCACGAAGAAGCGGTAAAGATCCATGTCGGCAAGGGCGATCACCAGATTGCCGTCCTTCTCGATGATCGCCGTGTAGCTCGGCGTCTTGCGGTCGAGGAAGACGAAGGGCCGATCGTCGATGCCGGCGAAATCGGCAGCTTCTCCGACCGTCTCGCCCATCGGATCGCCACCGCGCGGCGAGATCATCGTCACCTGAAAACCGAGCCTTGCCAGGTTGCGTGCTGCATTGAAGCCACCGCCGCCCGGCTCCTCGAACCATGTGCCGGGATTGCTGGCGCCAGGCGCCGTCTCGCCGGAGATACGGCCGCGCCGATCGATATGGGCACCGCCGAGAACAAGAATCTTTTTCTTCATCCGATCCGCTCTCCTGATGCCCGAAGGACGAATCGATACGGTGCGCCCTGCCGCTGCCGAGTCGGCACTTTTGGTCTAAGCCGTTGCTTTTCATCGATAAAACAAATACAGAACACGTGCCGTTTTACCTTTTTCTTTCAACTGTTTGATCGCCTATTGCGGGAATGGAACAAATAGGGTACAAACTCGACATTGCTTGAGCGGCTTCAATAACCTAAAGGTGGATCGGATGTCTCAGAATTCATTGCGGCTGGTAGAGGACAAATCGGTGGACAAAAGCAAGGCGCTTGAAGCGGCACTCTCACAGATAGAGCGGTCGTTCGGCAAGGGCTCGATCATGAAACTCGGCTCCAACGAGAATGTTGTCGAGATCGAGACGATCTCGACCGGCTCGCTTGGTCTCGATATTGCACTCGGTGTTGGTGGCCTGCCGAGGGGCCGCATCATCGAAATCTACGGGCCGGAAAGCTCCGGTAAGACGACGCTTGCACTGCAGACGATTGCCGAAGCGCAGAAGAAGGGTGGCATCTGCGCCTTCGTCGATGCCGAACATGCGCTCGATCCCGTCTATGCCCGCAAGCTTGGCGTCGACCTGCAGAACCTTCTGATCTCGCAGCCCGATACCGGCGAGCAGGCGCTCGAAATCACCGATACGCTGGTGCGCTCCGGCGCCGTCGACGTTCTCGTCGTCGACTCGGTCGCGGCACTGACGCCGCGCGCCGAAATCGAAGGCGAGATGGGCGACAGCCTTCCCGGCCTGCAGGCGCGACTGATGAGCCAGGCGCTGCGCAAACTCACCGCTTCGATCTCGAAGTCGAACACCATGGTGATCTTCATCAACCAGATCCGCATGAAGATCGGCGTCATGTTCGGCTCGCCGGAAACGACGACGGGCGGCAATGCGCTGAAATTCTACGCCTCCGTGCGCCTCGACATCCGCCGCATCGGCGCGGTCAAGGAGCGCGAAGAGGTGATTGGCAACCAGACCCGCGTCAAGGTCGTCAAGAACAAGATGGCGCCGCCCTTCAAACAGGTCGAGTTCGACATCATGTATGGCGAGGGTGTTTCCAAGACTGGCGAACTGGTCGATCTCGGCGTCAAGGCCGGCATCGTCGAAAAGTCGGGTGCCTGGTTCTCCTATAACAGCCAGCGTCTCGGCCAGGGCCGCGAAAACGCCAAGACCTTCCTGCGCGACAATCCGGATCTCGCCCGCGAGATCGAACTGTCGCTGCGCCAGAATGCCGGCCTGATCGCCGACCGCTTCCTGCAGAATGGCGGACCGGACCCCGATGACGGCGATGGCGATGCCACTGCAGAAATGTAATTTTCGCGCCTAAACTCATCGGACAGTTCCAACCGGCCGCATTCCTGATGAGAATGCGGCCGGTTTTGTTTGTCTGCTGGACAGTGGCGGGGGTGAACGCTAAAAGCCGATGAATTTAAATTTACCTGCCTCCGGCAGCATTGAAGGGCATAGCATGAGCGGTGTGAACGATATCAGGTCGACCTTCCTCGACTATTTCAAGAAGAACGGCCATGAGATCGTTCCGTCGAGCCCGCTCGTGCCGCGCAACGACCCGACGCTGATGTTTACCAATGCCGGCATGGTGCAGTTCAAGAACGTCTTCACCGGCCTCGAAAAGCGTCCCTATTCGACGGCGACGTCTTCGCAGAAATGCGTGCGCGCCGGCGGCAAGCACAACGACCTCGACAATGTCGGCTATACTGCCCGCCACCTGACCTTCTTCGAGATGCTCGGCAACTTCTCCTTCGGCGACTATTTCAAGGAGAATGCGATCGAGCTTGCCTGGAAGCTCGTCACCGAAGGCTTCGACCTTCCGAAGAACCGCCTGCTGGTGACCGTCTATTCCGAGGATGAAGAAGCTGCGACGCTGTGGAAGAAGATCGCCGGCTTTTCCGACGACAAGATCATCCGCATCCCGACCTCTGACAATTTCTGGCAGATGGGCGATACCGGCCCCTGCGGCCCGTGCTCGGAAATCTTCATCGACCAGGGTGAGAATATTAGGGGCGGCCCTCCGGGCTCGCCGGAGGAAGATGGCGACCGGTTCCTGGAATTCTGGAACCTTGTCTTCATGCAGTTCGAGCAGACCGAACCTGGCGTTCGCAACCCGCTGCCCCGCCCGTCGATCGATACCGGCATGGGGTTGGAGCGCATGGCCTGCATTCTGCAGGGCGTTCAGAGCGTGTTCGACACCGATCTCTTCCGCACCCTGATCGGCACCATCGAGGACACGATGGGCGTCAAGGCGGAAGGCAGCGCCAGCCACCGCGTCATCGCCGACCATCTGCGCTCCTCGGCCTTCCTGATCGCCGACGGCGTGCTTCCGTCGAATGAGGGGCGCGGTTATGTGCTGCGCCGCATCATGCGCCGCGCCATGCGCCATGCGCAGCTGCTGGGCGCCAAGGAACCGCTGGTCTACAAGCTGCTGCCGACGCTGGTGCAGCAGATGGGCCGCGCCTATCCGGAACTGGTGCGTGCCGAGGCGTTGATCTCGGAAACGCTGAAGCTGGAGGAAAACCGCTTCCGCAAGACGCTGGAGCGCGGCCTGTCGCTTCTGTCGGACGCGACGAGCGATCTTTCCAAGGGCGATATGCTGGATGGTGAGACCGCATTCAAACTCTACGACACCTACGGCTTCCCGCTCGATCTGACGCAGGATGCACTGCGTGCCCGTGAGATCGGCGTCGACATCTCGGGCTTTACCGATGCGATGCAGCGCCAGAAGGCCGAAGCCCGCTCGCACTGGGCCGGTTCCGGCGAGAAGGCGACGGAAACCGTCTGGTTCGAGCTTAGGGAAAAGCACGGTGCAACCGAATTCCTGGGCTACGACACCGAAACGGCTGAAGGCGTCGTGCAGGCGATCGTCAAAGAAGGCGGGGTTTCGACCGAGGCCAAGGCCGGCGACAAGGTGCAGATCGTCGTCAGCCAGACGCCGTTCTACGGCGAATCCGGCGGCCAGATGGGCGATACCGGCGTGATCTCGTCCGACCACGGCAAGATCGAGATTTCAGATACGCAGAAGAGGGGCGAAGGCCTGTTCGTGCATCAGGGTACGGTCGTCGACGGCGTGGTCAAGGACGGCGATGCGGTCGTGCTGACGGTCGATCACGCCCGCCGTTCGCGGCTGCGCGCCAACCATTCTGCTACCCACCTGCTGCACGAGGCTTTGCGCGAAGTGCTCGGCACCCATGTGGCCCAGAAGGGGTCGCTGGTGGCACCCGAGCGCCTGCGCTTCGACGTTTCGCATCCGAAGCCGATGTCGGCCGAGGAACTGAAGATCGTCGAGGATATGGCAAACGAGATCGTGCTGCAGAATTCGCCGGTTACAACGCGGCTGATGAGCGTCGACGATGCGATCGCCGAAGGCGCGATGGCGCTGTTCGGTGAAAAATATGGCGATGAAGTCCGGGTCGTGGCGATGGGCGAGGGCGTGCGTGGCGCCAAGACCGGCAAGCCTTATTCGATCGAACTCTGCGGCGGCACGCATGTCGGGGCCACCGGCCAGATCGGCTTGATCCGCGTTCTCGGCGAAAGTGCGGTCGGCGCCGGCGTTCGCCGTATCGAGGCCGTCACCGGCGAATCGGCGCGCGAATATCTGGCCGAGCAGGACGAACGCGTGAAGACGCTTGCCGCCTCGCTCAAGGTGCAGCCGGGCGAAGTGCTGTCGCGTGTCGAAGCGCTGATGGACGAGCGCCGCAAGCTCGAAAAGGAACTGGCTGACGCCAAGCGCAAACTCGCCATGGGTGGCGGGCAGGGCGGCTCGATCGATGCCGTGCGCGAAGTCGCCGGCGTCAAGTTCCTCGGCAAGGCGATTTCGGGAGTCGATCCCAAGGATTTGAAGGGACTTGCCGATGACGGCAAGACCAGCATCGGTTCCGGCGTCGTTGCCCTCGTCGGCGTGTCCGACGACGGCAAGGCAAGTGCTGTGGTGGCGGTGACACCGGACCTCGTGCAGCGCTACAGCGCCGTCGATCTCGTCCGCATCGCATCTGCCGCCCTCGGCGGCAAGGGCGGCGGCGGCCGCCCCGACATGGCGCAGGCCGGCGGCCCCGACGGATCGAAGGCCGATGAAGCGATCGAGGCGGTTGCCGTGGCACTAGCCGGCTGAGCTGCCGCCTGACAACAGTTTGAAATTCAAACCGGCTGCGAGATCATCGATTTCGCAGCCGGTTTTGTTTTCAGCGGCCGTGGTCACTCAATGTTCAGTTTCGCGGCTGCAACGCCAGGCGGCAGGCGAGCCCGGTGAAGGCCGTTGCCAGAATGTATTGCGGCAACTTCGGGAAACGGTTCGCCGATTGGAGTCTCGAACGGATCGTGCTTCCGAGGAAAATCACGGCGCCATTCACGACGAGGCCGATGCCGTTCAGGATACTTGCAAGTATCAGCATCTGCACCGTCAGCGATCCGGCTGACGCATTCACGAATTGCGGAAAGAGCGCCATGACGAAGAGCGCCATCTTCGGATTGAGCAGATTGGTGGCAAGGCCCGCAAAGAAGATACGCCGGCCCGACAGCCGCTTCAGCGTCGATGCCGGCTGAAAGGCGGCGCCTTCCGAGCGGACCGTCTTGCAGGCGAGATAGAGAAGATAGCAACAGCCGGCCCAGCGCACCGTTTCATAAGCGGCCGGCACGGTCATGAAGAGCTGCGACAGCCCGAAGGCTGCGGCAATAGGTGCCGAGCGCGATGCCGGCATAGGTCAGGAAACCGGCAGCGCGTCCCTGGCTGATGCTGCGAGAGGCGATCTGCAGCATGTCGGGACCGGGCGTGGCGGTCAGCACCAGCGCTGCGGCGGCAAAGAGCATTAATGTTGAAAAATCCGGCATCTATCATTCCTTTTGGGTTCGAGCCGGAATTCCGGTCTACGTAGGATTCGCCGAAGGTTCAAGTCAGCAGGATTTGTCAAATCGGGTTATGGTTCTCTGCGGTCGATCGATTTGCACGAGGTTCCGACATGAATGGCGAAACGGCATGGGCACTTTATGAAAACCGTCTGAGACGGGTTTCGGCCTATATTCACGACCACCTCGACGAGGAGCTGGATATGGAGCGTCTTGCCGAGATCGCCTGCATGTCGAGCTATCACTGGCACAGGATCTACCGGGCGATTTACGGCGAGACGCTGGCGGCCACCGTCAAGCGGCTCAGGCTGCATCGCGCGGCGGGCGAGATCGTCCGCACGGAGCTTGCCGTCAGCGAAATTGCGAAGCGATCAGGCTATCCCAATCTCCAATCCTTCAATCGTATCTTCAAGTCGGTCTACGGCATGCCGCCGGCCCGCTATCGGAAAGAGGGAAGCCACACAGCCTTCGAACCCTCACCTAACGGAAAGACCAAAGCCATGTTAGACGTTACCATACGCGAGATCGGGCCGATCGAGTTGATCGGCGTTGCCCATACCGGTTCCTACATGCAGATCGACAAGGCCTTCGAGACGCTGTTCGGCACGCTTTATGCCCGCGGCCTCGCCAAGCCCGACATGCGGATGATCGGCGTCTATCTCGACGATCCCGATCTTGTGCCGGAGGAAAAGCTGCGCTCGATAGCCTGCGTCACCGGCGCTGCCGAAGTGCCGGCGGCGGCACCCTTCGAGCGGCGCACGATCGACGGCGGCGATTATGCTGTGCTGCGCCACAAGGGTCCCTATGCCGACATGTCCAGGTCCTATCAATGGCTCTTTGCCGAATGGCTGCCGAAATCCGGCCGGCAGTTGAAGGACAGGGTCATGTTCGAGGAATATCTCAATAATCCGCGCGAGGTGCCGCCGACCGAGCTTCTGACGGATATTCACATGCCGCTTGTCTAAAGTCGTCGATCGGGGCGCGGCGGATCTGCCGCGTCCCTGGACGGTCAGGCGACCTTCCGCGTCCTGGAATTTTCAAGCGGCCTGCATGGTCTTGATGGCTTCGTCATCAAGGGCGTTCGCCCGTTTGTAAGCCTCGCGTTCGCTGATGCGGCCGACATAGTCGAGGAATGCCTGGCGTCTTTCGATGCCGCCGAAGCCGATGCCCCAGCCGATATGGGAGCCGACATAGACGTCGGCGGCGGTGAAACGCTCGCCGGTGATGTAGGTCGAAGCGGAGACGGCTTTCTCGAGTGTGTTCATGACGTCGCCGAAACTGCCGCAGCCGGCCATGCGCAGGCGTTCCTTCGGAATTTCGAAGCCGAGAGCCTTCATCGTCACCGCCGATTCGAGCGGACCGGCGGCAAAAAACATCCAGCGGTAATAGCGGGCGCGCTCCTCCGGCATCGGCGCCAGCGCTTTTTCGGGAAAGGTCTCGGCCAGATAGGCGCAGATCGCCGCGCATTCGGTGACGATGGTGTCGCCGTGGCGGATTGCCGGCACCTTGCCCATCGGATTGACGGCGAGATATTCCGGCGCCTTCATGGTTTCGCCGAAGGTCAGGAATTCGGTGCGATAGGGCTGGCCGATCTCCTCCAGCATCCAGCGCGCGATGCGGCCGCGCGACATCGGGTTCGTATAGAATACCAATTCTTCGGTCATGACGTCCTCCTCGTGTTGCCGTTATTGATCCCACGGAATCAATAGCGCAGCGATGGCCGCCTGCAAGTCCCCGCCGCTAGAGCGCCTTGCGATATTGGATGAAGCCCGAGCGCTCGGCGATCCTGTCATAGAGCCGCCGGGCCGTTGCATTGGTCTCGTGGGTCATCCAGTAGAGCCTGCCTGCGCCGTTGGCGCGGGCGAGGTCGGCGACGGCCTCGATCAAAGCGGCCCCGGTGCCGAGCCCGCGCTGGCTGTTGTCGACATAGAGATCCTGCAGATAGCAGGTCCATTGCGGCAGCCAGCAGGAACGGTGAAAGATGGCATGGACGATGCCGACGAGACGGCCGTCTTCGTCGAAGGCGCCGAGCGCGTGCATCGGTTCGTCAGGATCGTGGAAGCGAGCCCAGGTGAGATCTGTAGTTTCGGGCGGGATGACCACTTCGTAGAAGCGCTGATAGGCCTCCCATAGGGGTTCCCAAACGGCGCGGTCCGAGGGTTCAAGCGGTCGCAGGATGGCCGTCATCGGTTCATTCTCCCAAAATGAAAACGGCGGGGAAATCCCCGCCGCTTCGATGTTATCTTGGAAAGACCGGCCTACGCCATGGCCTTCTGCAGGTTCTGGTCGATCTTGTCGAGGAAGGCAGTGGTCGAGAGCCACGGCTGGTCGGGGCCGATCAAGAGCGCCAGGTCCTTGGTCATGAAGCCGGATTCGACGGTGTCGACGCAGACCTTTTCGAGCGTTGCGGCGAAGCGGGCGAGCTCGGCATTGTCGTCGAGCTTGGCGCGGTGCGCTAGGCCGCGGGTCCAGGCGAAGATCGAGGCGATCGAGTTCGTCGAGGTTTCCTGACCCTTCTGGTGCTGGCGGTAGTGGCGGGTGACCGTGCCGTGAGCGGCTTCGGCTTCGACCGTCTTGCCGTCGGGCGTGAGCAGAACCGAGGTCATCAGGCCGAGAGAGCCGAAGCCCTGGGCAACGGTATCGGACTGGACGTCGCCGTCATAGTTCTTGCAGGCCCAGACATAACCGCCCGACCACTTGAGCGCCGAGGCGACCATGTCGTCGATCAGGCGGTGTTCGTAGGTGATGCCGGCTTCCTTGAACTGATCCTTGAATTCGGTCTCGTAGACTTCCTCGAAGATGTCCTTGAAGCGGCCGTCATAGGCCTTGAGGATGGTGTTCTTGGTCGACAGATAGACCGGCCACTTGCGCATCAGACCGTACATCATCGAGGCGCGGGCGAATTCGCGGATCGATTCGTCGAGATTGTACATGGCCATGGCAACGCCGGCGCCCGGTGCGTTGAAGACTTCCCTCTCGATGACGGTGCCGTCCTCGCCGACGAACTTGATCGTCAGCTTGCCCTTGCCGGGGAACTTGAAATCGGTGGCGCGGTACTGGTCGCCGAAGGCGTGGCGGCCGACGACGATCGGCTTGGTCCAACCGGGAACGAGGCGCGGCACGTTCTTGCAGATGATCGGCTCGCGGAAGATAACGCCGCCGAGGATGTTGCGGATCGTGCCGTTCGGGCTCTTCCACATTTCCTTGAGGTTGAATTCCTTGACGCGGGCCTCATCCGGCGTGATCGTCGCGCACTTGATGCCGACGCCGTACTTCTTGATGGCGTTGGCGGCGTCGACGGTGACCTGGTCGTTAGTGGCGTCGCGGTTTTCGACAGAGAGGTCGAAATAGTCGATGTCGAGGTCGAGATACGGATGGATCAGCTTATCCTTGATGAGCTGCCAGATGATGCGCGTCATTTCATCGCCGTCGAGATCGGCGACGGGATTGGCGACCTTGATCTTGTTCATGTATCTGCCTCGTTCGAGCTTCAATGGGGACCGGCGTCCCGGGTGGGTGATGTGATGAGGAGCGCTATAGCATTGTGATCAGGGAACGCAAAGCTGCAAGGGGCTCGACAATGCGTTTTTGCCGCCATTGCCAAGCGCCGGAAATTGGCTGGATCCGGATGATTTTAGGCCCGTCGGCCTAAAATCTGAATCCGGATCTGAATCAAAAAATAGAGCATGATGTCGTCCGAAAACCGCTCACACTTTTCGGCATCATGCTCTAGTGTCCGCCTCGATCTGCCGCCCCGGACATTCGACCATGAAGATATTCGCCGTTGTTATCGCAAGCCTTATCGCCTTTTCCGGCATCGGCCATGCCGCCGACATTACCGCTCCCGTGAAGGAGATCATGGAGGCGACCAAGAGCAACTGGGCCGACAATAACAGCGACTGGACCGACATCTTCGATGCGAGCCGGCTCGACCATCTCTACAGCCGCGATTTCGTCGCGAGATACCAGGCGGCGGCGCAGTTTCCTGCCGTCGACGACGACGGCATTTCGCCCTTCGACTACGACGTCATCGTCAACGGCCAGGATGCCTGCCCGCTGGAGGATCTGGCGATGGCGGCAGCGCCTGTAGTCGACGGCGTGGCCGAGGTGACGGTGCGCTTCCGAAAATCCGCCTGCTCGGATGCGCCCGATGCCAAGGACTATACGACCGTTCGTTTCCTGGTGGTCGAAGAAGGCGGCAAGCCCGTCATCGACGATATCGTCACCGAGAATATCGAGACGCAGGCGCGCGATTCTCTGAAGACGACAATGGCGCTGATTGCCAAGGGTCAATAGGCGCGCGACATTCGAGAGCATCGGGATTCGGTCGTGATCTTGTTCTCTGGCGGTTTGATTTCCGCTCGTGCGGCGGTATCTGTCGATCTCAGGGCGGCATGAGGGGCTTGCATTTGTTTTCCGGTTTTCAGTTCCGCGACTGGCTGCTTGCCAACGATCCGGCGCTTTCGCGCCTGCGCATGGCTTCGCGGGTAACGCTGACGATCGTTTTCTCCTTCTTGGTCCTCCTTGCCATCCAGATGTTCATCCTGCCGTTGCCGACGGCGGCCTTCGGTCTTGGCATCGTGCTGTCGATAGAGGGCGGGGTGGCGGTTCGCGACAAGGGCAATACGCGACAATTGGTGACGCGGCTCTTCGGTTGCGTCGCAAGCCTCGGCGTCGTCGCCATCGCGGCGGGCCTCGAGGATCGCCGTTTTCTCTCCGATCTCGTCTTCCTGGTGGTGATCGCGCTCGCATCGGCGGGCCGCGTGTTCGGGCCGCGCGGTTTTGCGATCGGCATGTTCGCCTTCACCTCCTATTTCATGGGGTCCTATTTCCGGCCTTCTCTTGCCGAGCTGCCAGCGGTGGCGATTGGCCCCGTCGTCTCGGTGCTCGTTGGCCACCTGGTGAGAGCCGTGCTTCTGCCGGACGACTGGCGGCGCGACCTGCTGCGCTCGCTCGAAAGCGTGCGCGGCCGGATCAACCAGATCCTTTTCAAGCTCGCCGCCCTTGCCGGTGGCGCCGAGATCGGCGAAGCCGACCGGCAGGAGCTGCGCCAGCTGGAAGACCGGCTGAAGGAAGTGGTGCTGATGGCCGAAACCTTCATTCCACGCCCGGCCGGAGGGGTTTTCGATGCCGCCGCCGATCCTGCCGCAGAGCTGGCGATCCGGCTCTTCGATGCGCATCTCGCCGCCGAGAGCGCGATCGTGCTGGGCTTCCAGAGCCCGCCGCCCTTTGCGCTCGTCCATGCGGTGATCGAGGCGGATGCAACCCAACTTGCACCCTATAGTGCCATGGCTGAAGCCATCAAGGACGAGCCTCAGGGCGAAACCGTGCGGGCGCTTCTCTGGCTAGGCGAGGCGCGGCAGCAGCTGACGCAGGCGATCGGCGAAGGGCAGGCCTCCGGCTTTGCCGGCATCGATGCCGTCAAGGACACTGCGCAGCCTGAAAGGATCGACTTTTCCTTTGCCAATCCGCTGCTGCGCTCGGCACTGCAGATCACGCTCGCCTCGGCGCTCGCCATGGGCTTCGGCCTGCTTCTGTCGCGCGACCGCTGGTTCTGGGCGGTGCTTGCCGCCTTCCTCGTCTTCACCAACACCAATTCGCGCGGCGACACGGCAATGAAAGCGCTGTCGCGCTCGCTCGGCACGGTGTTCGGGATCGCCATCGGCCTCCTGCTGGCGACGCTGATTTCGGGTGAGCCTGTGATCGCCATTCCGGTCGCCGGCATCTGCATTTTCCTCGCCTTCTATTTCCTGCAGGTCTCCTACGCGACGATGACCTTCTTCATCTCGATCGTGCTCTGCTTGGTCTACGGCATGACCGGGGTGCTGACGCTCGATCTCCTGCAGCTGCGCATCGGGGAGACCTTGATCGGCGCGGTGGCCGGAACGGCGGTCGCCTTCCTGGTCTTTCCGGCACGCACGCGCGGCGCGCTTGATGCGGCACTCGCCCGTTGGTTTCAGGCGCTGGACGAGTTGTTGAGCGCGATCGGCGAAGGCAAGAGCGGTTTTGCGCTGATCGCGCTGTCGCAGAAGATCGATGCCTGCTACCGCGACGTGACGGTTGCTGCCAAGCCGCTCGGCTCGTCCTGGTCGGTGGTGACGCGGCCGGGCCAGATCCGCCAGACGCTGGCGATCTTCCTCTCCTGCACCTATTGGGCGCGCATCCTGGCGAAGAGTTCCACAGCGCCGGCCGAGGCCGATGAGCTGAAAAGGCTGATCGCGTCGGATCTGGCGCTGATGAAGGATGCGGCCCCGCGCGGCTCGACCTGTTTCTTCATCGAGCGCAAGGCGTCGCGGACGACAGGGCGGCACCTGCCGCTGTCGCGCGAGGGCGCCAGACTCGGGCTCGAAATGATCGGTTCGGCACTGGAAAGGCTCTATCCGCAGGCTGATGTCTTGCCGTTTGCGCCGGGCGAGGTTATTGCGCGCTCGAAACAGGGATAGAACGATGGCAGGCACGAACAGCGAGCGTCAACTTCTGGCCGAAGGGCCGGCCATCATTCTGGTCGAGCCGCAGATGGGCGAGAATATCGGCATGGTGGCGCGCGCCATGGCGAATTTCGGCCTTGCTGAACTGCGCCTCGTCAATCCGCGCGACGGCTGGCCGAACGAGAAAGCCCTGGCGACCGCCTCCAAGGCCGATCACGTCATCGAGGCGACCAAGGTCTACGACACGCTGGAACAGGCGGTCGCCGATCTTAATTTCGTCTATGCGACGACGGCGCGCGAGCGTGATGGCTATAAGCCGGTCCGTTCGCCCGTCATCGCCGCCGAGACGCTCCGGGCGAGGTTTCGCGCCGGCGAAGGCACCGGCATCCTCTTCGGGCGCGAGCGCTGGGGGTTGACCAACGAGGAGGTGGCGCTTTCCGACGAGATCGTCACCTTTCCCGTCAATCCTGCCTTCGCCTCGCTGAACATCGCTCAGGCGGTGCTGCTGATGTCCTATGAATGGATGAAATCCGGCATGGAGGATCTCGGCGCCGTGCCCTTCCAGGCGATGGGGCAAACACCTTCGACCAAAGAACAGCTGTTCGGCCTGTTCGACCAGCTGGAAGAGGCGCTCGATGCGCGCGGTTATTTCCATCCTGCCGGGAAAAAGCCGAAAATGGTCGACAATCTGCGCGCTGTCTTATCCCGCCGGGCTTTCACGGAGCAGGAAATCAGCGTGTTGCGCGGCGTCATCTCCTCCCTCGACCGCTTCTCGCGCAAGAGCCCGCGCGGCGGCAGGTTCCCGACAGCGGCCAAGGAAACACCGTCCGATGACAGCGCCGACGCATGAGCTGAAATCCGTCCTCGTCTTCGATTCCGGCATCGGCGGGCTGACCGTCTTGCGCGAGGCGCGCGTGCTGATGCCGGAACGCGGCTTCATCTATGTGGCCGACGATGCCGGCTTTCCCTATGGCGGCTGGGAGGAGCAGGCGCTGAAGGAGCGGGTGATCGGTCTCTTCGGCCGACTGCTCGAAGAGCACGACCCCGAAGTCTGCATCATCGCCTGCAACACGGCCTTCACGCTTGTTGGTGCCGATCTGCGCGCCGCCTTTCCGCAGATGACCTTCGTCGGCACTGTGCCGGCGATCAAACCGGCAGCGGAGCGTACGCGGTCCGGCCTCGTCTCGGTGCTCGCGACGCCGGGCACGGTCAGGCGCGCCTATACGCGCGATCTCATCCAGTCCTTCGCCCAGCAATGTCATGTGCGGCTCGTCGGCTCTGAGAACCTGGCGCGCATGGCGGAGGCTTATATTCGCGGCGACGCCGTCTCCGACGACGCCGTGCTTGCGGAGATCGACCAATGTTTCGTCGAGAAGGAAGGCCGCAAGACCGATATCGTCGTGCTCGCCTGCACGCATTATCCCTTCATGGCCAATCTATTCCGCAGACTGGCACCTTGGCCGGTCGACTGGCTCGACCCGGCTGAAGCGATCGCGCGCCGCGCCCGCACGCTGGTGCCGCTGATCGCAGACGCTGTGCATCCCGACAATTTCGACTTCGCGGTGCTCACCTCGGGCAATCCCGATTTTGCGACCCGGCGGCTGATGCAGGGATTCGGATTGAGGGCGTAGCTCGGCGAAGAGATGCAGGATCACGGCGATAGATCAAGTTCTCGCATGACGCCGGGAATTGTCCTGTGGGTTGGCGAAAACCGATCCTGAAAGACGATGCATTCTTTGATAGACGGGGCGCTGCCGTTTCGGAAGAATGGCGCTTCGTTCATGTGAGTCTTTTCGCCGCGAGGATGTGCATTGCAGGTTGGCATCGATATGGGATTGGCGTCCGGCAGCCCGGCGACGCTCGATATCGAGGAGCTGCTGGCGACCCGTCTGCTCGTGCAGGGCAATTCCGGATCGGGCAAGTCGCATCTGCTGCGGCGCCTGCTCGAACAGTCGGCGCAATGGGTACAGCAGGTCATCATCGATCCCGAGGGTGATTTCGTCACGCTCAGCGACAGGTTTGGCCACGTCGTCGTCGACGGTGAGCGTACAGAGGCGGAGTTGGCGGGCATTGCCAACCGCATCCGCCAGCATCGCGTTTCCTGCGTGCTGACGCTCGAAGGCCTCGATCTCGAAGACCAGATGCGCGCCGCCGCCGCCTTCCTCAACGGCATGTTCGATGCCGATCGCGAATACTGGTATCCGGTTCTCGTCGTGGTCGACGAGGCGCAGATGTTTGCGCCGTCGGTCGGTGGCGATGTCTCGGAAGATGCGCGCAAGATGTCGCTCGGCGCGATGACCAATCTGATGTGCCGCGGGCGTAAGCGCGGGCTTGCCGGCGTGATCGCGACGCAGCGGCTTGCCAAGCTTGCCAAGAACGTCGCGGCCGAGGCCTCGAACTTCCTGATGGGCCGGACCTTCCTCGATATCGACATGGCGCGTGCTGCCGACTTGCTCGGCATGGACCGGCGCCAGGCCGAGATGTTCCGCGACCTGAAGCGCGGCAATTTCGTTGCCCTCGGGCCGGCGCTGTCGCGCCGGCCGCTGCCGATCCAGATCGGCGCGGTGGAGACCTCGGCGCGCTCTTCCAGCCCGAAGCTGATGCCGCTGCCGGATGCGCCTCAGGATGTCGAAGACCTGATCTTCACGCCGGATCCGGAGGAATTCCAGCGCCCGCTGGTGCGCCGCGCCCCGCCGGCGCCGCGGCCGACGACCGATATTCTGGCCGAACTCTCGCGCTCGACGCCAGCGGCATCGGCCGTGCCTGCCGAGGCGAGGGCGAGCCAGGTGGAAGTCTCCGCCGAGGAGCGGGAGGAGCGCCTTGCCGGTGTGCTGGCCGAGATACTGGACGATCCGGCATCCGCCTTCCGCACCGATTCGGTGCTCTACCAGGATTTTCTGGTGAGGCTGCGCATGCGCCGGGTGCCGGGACCGCCGATCGCGCTGCCGGATTTCCGCCGGCGCGTGGCGATCTCGCGTTCCGGCGTTGATACGGCAACGGCCGCGACCGATGCCTGGGCGACGGCGCTGTCGCTGTCTTCAGGTGTCACCGACGACCTGCAAGGCGTCTTCCTGATGCTCGCCAAAGCCGCCGTCTGCGGCGAGCCGTGTCCGTCGGACGCCCGCATCGCCCGCGCCTACGGCACCCATTCCGCCCGCCGCGCGCGGCGCCTGCTTGGCTATTTCGAGGAGCAGGGCATCATCGTCGTGCATGCCGATTTTTCCGGCAAGCGTATCGTCGCTTTCCCTGATATGGACTGCCAGACGGCGCCGGGCGACGCCAACGCACCTGATGCTGGCGGCGACCAGCCGCTGGCGGCGGAATAGTGGCGCTTTCGGGGTTTGCCGCTGTTGACATTTTCATGACGGCCCTCTAAAGACCGCCGCAAGCACCGGGCAGCAATGTCCGGTGTTTCATTTGACATGTCCCGTGGATCGTTCCTGTTCGCTAACCGGAACATCCTGTCGGATCTCGGCAGAGATCAGAGGAGGGCGTGTTTCCTTCGTGCGGTTTGGCAACAAACCGTCTTAAACCTTTGAAAGGAAATACGATGAGCAAGCGCGAATCGTCCAAGTACAAAATTGACCGCCGTATGGGCGAAAACATCTGGGGCCGTCCGAAGTCCCCGGTGAACCGCCGCGAATACGGCCCGGGCCAGCATGGCCAGCGCCGCAAGGGCAAGCTTTCGGATTTCGGTGTGCAGCTGCGCGCCAAGCAGAAGCTTAAGGGCTACTACGGTGACCTGCGCGAAAAGCAGTTCCGCGCGATCTTCGCCGAAGCCGACCGCCGCAAGGGCGACACGTCTGAAAACCTGATCGGCCTCTTGGAATCGCGCCTCGACGCGATCGTCTATCGCGCCAAGTTCGTTCCGACGGTCTTTGCTGCCCGTCAGTTCGTCAACCATGGCCACGTCTCGGTCAACGGCGTGCGCGTCAACATCGGTTCCTACCGCTGCAAGGCCGGCGACGTCATCGAAGTTCGCGAAAAGTCGAAGCAGCTGGTGATCGTTCTGGAAGCCGTCAGCCTCGCCGAGCGCGACGTTCCCGATTACATCGAAGTCGATCACAACAAGATGGTCGCAACCTTCGGCCGCGTTCCGACACTCAGCGACGTTCCGTTCCCGGTCGTCATGGAACCGCACCTAGTCGTCGAATTCTATTCGCGTTAATGCCTTCGTCTCGCAGTCGAAACCGATTGCGAGACAACAGCATGCGCCGATATACGGAAAGCCGCTCTTTCGAGCGGCTTTTTTGCGATCTGGAGAGAAGCAATGGCAGATTTGCAGGCGACCCTCGATAGCATCTACGCCGATATCCAGCCGCGGATCGGCGAGGGCAAGGTCGCGGATTATATTCCCGAGCTCGCCAAGGTCGACCCGAAGCAGTTCGGCATGGCGATCGTCACCGTCGACGGCAGGGTCTACCGCGTCGGCAATGCCGATACCGCCTTCTCGATCCAGAGCATATCGAAGGTGTTCATGCTGACGCTGGCGCTCGGCAAGGTCGGCGAGGGGCTGTGGAAGCGGGTCGGGCGCGAACCCTCGGGGTCGGCTTTCAACTCTATCGTCCAGCTGGAGCATGAGAGCGGCATTCCTCGCAACCCTTTCATCAATGCCGGCGCGATCGCCGTCAGCGACGTCGTCATGGCCGGCCATGCGCCGCGCGAAGCGATCGGCGAGCTGCTGCGGTTCGTGCGTTATCTTGCAGATGACGAGTCGATCACCATCGACGACAAGGTGGCGCGCTCGGAAACGCAGACGGGATACCGCAATTTCGCGCTCGCCAACTTCATGCGCGCCTATCGCAATCTCGACCATCCCGTCGACCACGTGCTCGGCGTCTATTTCCATCAATGCGCGCTGTCGATGAGCTGCGAGCAACTCGCCCGGGCCGGGCTGTTCCTGGCGGCGCGCGGCAGCAATCCGACGACCGGCCATTCGGTGGTCTCGCCGAAGCGGGCGCGTCGCATCAATGCGCTGATGCTGACCTGCGGCCATTACGACGGCTCGGGTGACTTCGCCTATCATGTCGGCCTGCCCGGCAAGAGCGGCGTCGGCGGCGGCATCTTCGCGGTGGCGCCGGGCATCGCCTCCATCGCGGTGTGGTCGCCGGGGCTGAACAAGGTCGGCAATTCACAGCTCGGCGCTGCGGCATTGGAGATGCTTGCGGCGCGTACCGGCTGGTCGGTTTTCGGCGATTGACGCTGTGTTGCCAGGCGGGTTTCTGCTAGAGCAAATGTGGAATTTCTGTAGGACGAAGCAATGAATATCGCAGCCAACATCGCTGATGATTTGGAAACCGGCGAAGCCGACACCACCGGCCATGCGCTGTTTGCCGACGCGCCGCGTTCCGTCTCTTTCAACAAACTGCGCAAACGCCTGCTCCGGCAGGTGCGCCAGGCCTTCGACGATTTCGACATGCTGAAGGGCCAGAAGCGCTGGCTGGTCGGCCTTTCCGGCGGCAAGGATTCCTACGGGCTGCTGGCGCTGCTGCTCGATCTCAAGTGGCGCGGCCTGCTGCCGGTCGAACTCATCGCCTGCAATCTCGACCAGGGACAGCCGAATTTTCCGAAGCACGTGCTGCCGGATTATCTCACCAAGATCGGCGTCCGCCACCGGATCGAGTATCGGGACACCTATTCGATCGTGAAGGAGAAGGTGCCTGAAGGCGCTACCTATTGTTCGCTCTGTTCGCGGCTGCGGCGCGGCAATCTCTACCGTGTCGCGCGGGAAGAGGGCTGCGATGCGCTGGTACTCGGCCACCACCGCGAGGATATTCTCGAAACCTTCTTCATGAACTTCTTCCATGGCGGCCGGCTCGCCTCGATGCCGGCGAAGCTTCTGAACGACGAGGGTGATCTGATGGTGCTCCGTCCGCTCGCCTATGCCGCTGAGGACGACCTCGCGAAGTTTGCCGTCGCTATGCAGTTTCCGATCATCCCCTGCGATCTCTGCGGCTCGCAGGACGGGCTGCAGCGCAATGCGATGAAGGACATGCTCGCCGATATCGAGCGGCGCATGCCGGGCCGCAAGGACACGATGCTGCGGGCGCTTTCGCATGTGAACCCGTCACATCTGCTCGACCCGAAACTCTTCGACTTTTCCACCCTTGGTGTCACCGATCCTTCATGAAAGGCCGGGTAAGCAGGCTGCTCATTATATGACGGACAGGATTTCGCATGACTATTTCTGACAAGGATATTCTCTTTCTCGGCGATTGCGTCCGAGAGGCGGCCCGCGCCGAAATCATGCCGCGTTTCCGCAATCTCGGCGATGCCGATGTTTCGGAAAAGACTTCGGCAATCGATCTGGTGACGCAGGCTGACCTGCTTGCCGAACACCGGATCACCGTGGCGCTGAGAGAGCGCTTTCCCGCAGCACTCATCGTCGGCGAGGAGGCTTATGACGCCGACCGGTCCGTCGTGCCGGCACTTGCCGATGCCGAGCTCGCCTTCGTCATCGACCCTGTCGACGGGACGTTCAATTTCGCCGCCGGGCTTCCTGTCTTCGGGACCATGTTGGCTGTGACCGTCAGGGGCGAGACGGTCGCCGGCATCATTCATGATCCCGTTCTCGGCGATACAGTGACCGCGATCAGGGGGGCAGGCGCCTTTCTGACGCGGCGGGACGGGCAATCGACAAAGCTGAAAGTCGCTGAGCCTGCTAGCCTGAACCAGATGGTCGGTGGCCTGTCATGGAGCCACATGGACGAACCGGATCGTGCGCGTATCTGCGCCAACATGGCGAAGATCCGGATGACCTTCGCCTTCAACTGCTCGGCCTACGAATACTGGATGGTCGCCTCCGGCAAGATGCATTTCATCGGCCATGCGAAGCTGATGCCCTGGGATCACCTGGCCGGCGTGCTCGCGCATCAGGAGGCCGGCGGTCATACGGCGAAATTCGACGGCACGCCCTATCGCCCCGGCGAAACCACGGGTGGCATCATCTCCGCGCCTGACCGGGAGAGCTGGCAGCTCATCCGGCGCGAGATCGTCGGCATCTGATTCAAGGTTTTCCTGAGAGAGCTAAGTGCGAGGAATTGACATGAGAGTGACTGTCGACGTGACCGTTCTTGCCGATCTGCTGCGCCGCGCGGCGAAGGCGGAGATCCTGCCGCGCTTTCGCCGGCTCGGCCAGCACGACGTGCGCGCCAAGAGCGAGGCGACCGATCTCGTCACCGAGGCTGATGAGCAGGCGGAACGGATGATCAAGGCGGAAGCTGCGCAACTCTGGCCGAGCGCACTGTTCCTTGGCGAAGAATCGGTCGCGGCCGATCCCGATTTGCTCGGCAGCCTCGAACATGCCGATCTCGCGATCGTCGTCGATCCGGTCGACGGCACGTTCAATTTCGCCGCCGGCATCCCGGCCTTCGGCGTCATGGCGTCCGTTATCTCGGCCGGCGAGACGATTGCCGGCATCATCTACGATCCGATGGGCGACGACTGGGTGATGGCCGAAAAGGGCGGTGGCGCCTGGCTGCGGCGGTCGGATGGCGGCGGCGAGCGGCTCTCGGTCGCAGCTCCTGTGGGGCTGGAGCATATGGTCGGCATGGCCTCGACCGGCTACCTGCCGCAGGAGAAGCGGGCCGAGATTCTCGGCAATCTCGCCAAGGTGCGTTTCCTCACCAACTACCGTTGCGCGGCCCATGAATACCGCACCTTTGCCGGCGGACATGTGCATTACCTGATGTACAACAAGCTGATGCCCTGGGATCACCTTGCAGGTACATTGATCTCGCAGGAGGCAGGCGCCTATGCGGCGCGCTTCGACGGCTCACCCTACCTGCCGCATCATCTCGACGGCGGGCTGCTGATTACCCCCGACAAGGCCTCGTGGGAGGTGTTGCGGCGTGAGGTTTTCACGGTCTGAACCCGCCGTTCCGGTGAGCTTCAGACTGCTGAGACAGTTGTCCAACTCCTCTTTCGTCATGCTCGGGCTTGTCCCGAGCATCTGCAATTCGTTGATATGCAGCAGATCCTCGGCACAAGGCCGAGGATGACGTCGAGTGAAGAACGTTTGTCAACAAACGGAAGTGTCCGGGTCCGGTACTCTTCGCATTCAAAAATGCGCAGCACCCGGATCGAGCTGCGGGCTGTCGCCGGGGTGGGTGAAGAGCTTGCCGTTTTCGGCCCAAAGGGTGGCTGCGATCGTTACCGCGCCGAAGAGCGCGAAGCCGCCGAAGAGCGGCTGCACCGTGCCATTGAACATCTGGCCGACCAGGCCGCCGAGGATGGCGCCGGCCGTCGTCGAGACGAAGCCGGTGATGGCGGTCGCCGTGCCGGCGAGATTGCCCATCGGTTCGAGGCTGATGGCGGTGAAATTGGTGGCGATCACGGCAAACATCATCAGTACGATGGTGAAGATGCCGTAGGCGATGGCGAAATCCGGCTTGCCGGCCAGCGAATAGAAAAAGCCGGCAGCCGACAGCGCCGTGAAGATCAGCAGGGCGGTGTGCGAGATGCGGCGCATGCCGAATTTGCGCACGAAGAAGCCGTTGGCGAAATTGGCGACGGCGATGCCGCCGGCGGTCGCCGCAAAGGCGATCGGCAGCCAGTCGCCAAGGCCATAGACCTCGCCGAAGACCTGCTGCACCGAGATCACATAGGCGCTGATGACGCCGGTGAACATGGTGAGGCCGATCATGTAGCCGCAGGTGATGCGGTTGGTGAGCACGGTCTTGAAGCCATCGACGACAGAGGCGACCGACAGTGGCAGCCGCTCTTCCGGCGGCAGCGATTCCTTCAGCCGCAGGAGAGCCCAGACGAACAGGACGGTGGCGATGATGCCGAGCAGGATGAAGATCCAGTGCCAGTTGGCATAGAGGATGATGAGCTGGCCGACGGATGGGGCAACGATCGGCACGATCATGAAGACGATCATCACATAGGACATAACACGGGCCATTTCGCGGCCACCGAAGCAATCGCGCACCATGGCCATGGTGGTAATGCGCACGGCCGCACCGCCAATACCCTGGATAAAACGCATAACGAGCAGCATTTCAAAGCTGCCGGTCGCTGCGGCGGCAAACATTCCGACAATATAGCAGGCCAAGCCGCCGAGCAGGATGTTGCGGCGGCCGAACGTATCCGAAAGGCTGCCGAAGAAGATCTGCGAGACGCCGAATCCTAAGAAGAACACGCCGATGATCAACTGGGCGTCGTTGGTATTGGTGACGCCGAGGGAATGGCCGATATTGGGCAATGCCGGCAGCATGCTGTCGATCGCCATAGCAACGCTGGCGGTCATGATGGCGATGGTAACGACGAATTCGCCAAAGCCCATGCCGATGCGGCGGGAGCCCTGGTTTTCCTGGTGCGGTTTATGCGGCGGCGTCATGTGGTGAAATCCCGGATGTAAATGGGGCCCGCCGTTCAGACGGCTGGGTTCTGCGATTGAAAGAGGCGGCCCTTCTCGGCGATCAGCACGAAGACGAGCCCGATGATCGACACGGTGAAATAACCGGCGACCATCGGCAGTGCAGTGCCGTCGAAGGCTTGGCCGATGCCGGCACCGATGATGGCGCCGCCGACCGTGCTCATGAAACCGAGGACGGAGGAGGCGGTGCCGGCGACGTGGCCGAGCGGCTCCATTGCGAGTGAATTGAAGTTCGAGCCGATCCAGCCGAACTGAAACATGGAAAGGCCGAAGAAGGAGATGAACAGAGCGAAGGGCATCGGCTCGGTGCTCGCCATCTGGACGATCAGCCAGATGGTGTTGATGGCGATGAAGCCTATGAGCGAGCCATGCGACAGGCGGCGCATGCCGAGCTTGCCGACGAAGCGCGAATTGAAGAAGGACGACAGCGACATGAAGATCGCCACGCCGGCAAAGGCGACGGGGAAATAGACGCCAAGATCGTAGATGCCGACATAGACCTGCTGGGCGGAATTGATGAAGCCGAACAGCGCGCCGAAGATGAAGGTGCTGGCGATGGTGTAGCAGAGCGCGACGCGATTGGTCAGCACCAGCTTGAAGGCGCCGAAGATCGAGCGGGCGGTGAAGGGCCTGACATTGGCGGGATGCAGCGTTTCCGGCAGGCGTAGATAGGCCCAGACGGCGATAGCAGTCGCCATGGTGGCGATGAAGAGGAAGATCAGGTGCCAGTTGCCGAAGAACATAACGATCTGACCGGTGCCGGGCGCAATCACCGGCACGATCATGAAGACCATCATGATCAGTGACATGACTTCGGCCATCTGTCGTCCGCCATAGATATCGCGGACGATCGAGATGGTGATGACGCGGGTGGCCGCCGAGCCGATGCCCTGGACGAAGCGCAGCACCAGCAAGCCGGCGAAGGAGGGAACGAAGACGATGCCGATGGCCGAAACGATATAGACGACGAGGCCGAACAACAGCGGCGCGCGGCGGCCGAATCGATCGGAAAGCGGTCCGTAGAAAAGCTGGGCGCAGCCGAAGCCGAGCAGATAGGAGGAGACGACGAATTGCCGGTGGTTCTCGCTCTCGACGCCGAGGCTCGCGCCGATCTGCTGCAAGGCCGGAAGCATGATGTCGATTGCCAGCGAGTTGATGGCCATCAGGAAGGCTGCAAGCGCGATGAATTCACGCTTGCCCATGGGCAGGCGGCCCGCGGACACGGCTTGTGATGAATCTGTCACAATGAAATTCCCATAAACAGGTCAAGGCGCTGCTGGCCGCAGCGCCTCGAACTCAAGAAACAGATTTGGAAACCGGGCGGACGTCCGGTGACCGGTCAGGCGGCGCCGCGAACCGTGATGCCGTTTTCCTGGAGGTGCTGCTGCAGCTCACCAGCCTGGAACATTTCCCGGACGATGTCGCAGCCGCCGACGAACTCGCCCTTTACGTAGAGCTGCGGGATCGTCGGCCAGTTGGAATATTCCTTGATGCCCTGGCGGATTTCCGAATCGGCGAGCACGTTGACGCCCTTGTAATCGACGCCGATGTAATCGAGAATCTGCACGACCTGGCCGGAGAAACCGCACTGCGGAAACTGCGGCGTGCCCTTCATGAAGAGGACGACGTCGTTGCTCTTGATTTCGTTGTCGATGAATTCGTGAATGCCGCTCATGGGACCTAATCCTTTCAACAGGCGGGTTAAAGG
Organism: Rhizobium aouanii; assembly: GCF_037002925.1. NCBI lineage: Bacteria > Pseudomonadati > Pseudomonadota > Alphaproteobacteria > Hyphomicrobiales > Rhizobiaceae > Rhizobium > Rhizobium aouanii. The sequence goes on along the minus strand of NZ_JBAMYD010000017.1, from coordinate 153,928 downwards.
CCCACCGTTTCAATCGTTGCCTTTAGATAGCATGCGACAACAGGAATTCCAGCCGCCCGACCAAAAAAATACCAATTCGGGCAGGCCGTTGAATGGGTTGTTGCCGCCGCGCTACTGCACATCACAGTGCAACAGCGTCCTTTGCGCGTCCTCAAAAGACGCGCGGCGCTGCAGCGGAGCAGAATTCGTCCGAAAACCGCTCACATTTTCATCGCGCCTTAGCTGCGTCGCTGACGGCTGCGGCCAGCGGCGGTGCGGCGCTTGCTGACCTGTTTGCGGGCGGGCTTGGGCTTGGCCGGGATTGCCTTGCGCGCAACCTTCGTCGTCGTTGCGGCGGGACGTGTCTTACGCCTCCTGCGCTTCGTCGTGACGCGGCCGGTGGTTTTCTTCAGGATCTCCTTCAGCACGCTGTCGATGACGCCTGATATTAATTCTTTGACTAGATCGGCCACAAAACCCCTCCGTTCGTGATGGAAACGACATGGATGCTATTGAATTCCGGAAGAGTTCGGTTAGCAAGACGGCTTCGAGACCATGGCTGCTTTTTGCCGATATCAGTGGCGCAGCAGCCGGATCGCAGCAACATGCCGGCCATTCGCCCGGCCGGAAGAGTGGAATGAAACTGATCGAGAAGCGGGTCGTCCTGCATTTCACGGGCTTCGAGCCGCTCGACGGCGTTGCCCACAGGGCACGCTACGAGCGTTCGGCCAGGCAGAGTGCCGCCGTCTGGGGCTATTCGATAGAGACGGGGCCAGTGGACGAGGGGAGCGATCCGGTCAGTTTTGAGGTCAGGACGGCTGAGAGGATAGCGGCGCCCGAGGCAGGGACCGGTTCCCCCGGCTGGCAGACGAAGAGCCGCATCCATATGGTGGATCACGATATACTGGTGCGCAAGCTGCGTGCCGGCAACACGCTGAGCCAGATCATTGCAGGCTTCCGAAGCTGCGCCGAGATCATGCTCGAAGGCGGGATGCGGGGATATTTCCGCCACGCCTGGCGCTTCGGTCTGTTCTTCCTCTTTCCGTTCCTGCTGGCAGCGATAGCGATCGCGCTGACCGCGCAGATCGCCATCCTACCCTATGCTGTCGGCTTTTCGCCGTGGCACATGCTCTGGAGCGGGCCGCTGGCGCTCTGTTTCTTCATCTTCGTCTTCCTGCCGTTTTCCGAACGCTTCCACACGCTGCATCTCTTTGCCGATTGGGAAATGGCCGTGGCGCTCGGCCGCATGGACCGGGCCGACTTCAACGACTGGCTGGAAGACCAGGCCATTGCGGTGCGTAAGGCGCTTGAGGAGGAGGCAGACGAATATGTGATCTCCTCGCACAGCATGGGATCGAGCGTCGCCGCCCATGTCATCGGCATATTGCTGGAAAGGGAGCCGGAGATCTTCAAGGGCAAGCGCGTGGTGTTTGCCACACTCGGCAGCGCCATCCTGCAATGCGCGCTGATGTCATCGGCAACACTGCTTCGCGCCCGCGTCGGGCTGATCGCCCGCTGTCCCGAGATTTCCTGGCTCGATGTGCAGTGCCTGACGGATTCGATCAATTTCTACAAGGTGCCGGTCGTTGCCGTCTCCAGCCATGCGGATGCGCCTCAGGCGAAGATGATCCTGATCCGCGTCAAGCAGATGCTGACGCGCGAGCACTATCGCAAGATCCGCAAGGACCAGCTGCGCGTCCACCGGCAATATGTGCTTGGGCCCGATCTGCAAGCGCCCTTCGACTTCACGCTTTTGACATCCGGGCCGATGCCGGCCTCAGTCTTTGCCGATCCCGACGAAAAGAGAATGCCCGGCTGAGGGCCGGGCATCGTCCATTCGGATTGCGTCGGGCTTCTATTCCGGCGCGGAGGTCTGCAGGGCCAGAGCGTGCAGGACGCCGCCCATATTGCCCTTGAGCGCCTCGTAGACCATCTGGTGCTGCTGAACGCGGCTCTTGCCGCGAAAGGCTTCGGCGACGACTTCGGCGGCGTAGTGATCGCCGTCGCCCGCCAGATCGCGGATCGTCACCTTGGCACCGGGAATCCCAGCCTTGATCATGTCTTCGATATCGCCGGGTTTCATGGCCATGATCGTTACTCCTTGCGCATCATTCCGCAGCGGCAAGTTCGCCGCGGCCTTCCATGAAATCAGGGAACCATGATTCATGGGCATCGCGCAATTGCTGAATCGGCAGCGAGATCAGATCGCCGACGACGAGCGCCGTTCCTCCGACCGTGCCGAGACGGCGGAAGGGAACGCCGCCACCTTCCGCATTGACGCAGACGAAATCGGCGACATCGGCGGGCAAGGTCAACACGTAGCGGGCCTGATCCTCACCGAAGAGCAGCGCATGCGGTGCACCCTTGCCTTCGCCGAGATCGATCGTCAGGCCTTTGCCCGAGGCCATCGCCATTTCGGCAAGCGTCACGGCAAGGCCGCCCGAGGAGATGTCGTGGCAGGCAGTCGCCTGGCCGTTGCGGATGACGGAGCGGACAAAATCGCCATTGCGTCTTTCGGCGAACAGATCCACTTCAGGCGGCGGACCTTCGCTGCTGGAAAGCACGTCGCGGAGATAGACGGACTGGCCGAGATGGCTGCCGTCGACGCCGATCATGATCACCTTATCGCCATCGTTGGCGCTGCCGATGCGGACCATCTTGCGCCAGTCCGGCAACAGGCCGACGCCCGCGATCGTCGGGGTCGGCAGGATGGCGACGCCGTTGGTCTCGTTGTAGAGCGAAACGTTGCCTGACACGATCGGGAAATCCAGCGCGCGGCAGGCCTCGCCTATGCCCTTCACCGCCTGAACGAACTGGCCCATGATTTCCGGCTTTTCGGGATTGCCGAAGTTCAGATTGTCGGTGGCGGCGAGCGGTTCGGCGCCTGTCGCGGTGATGTTGCGCCAGCATTCGGCGACCGCCTGCTTGCCGCCTTCGAAGGGGTCGGCCTCGACATAACGCGGAGTGACGTCGGAGGAGAAGGCAAGCGCCTTGGAGGGATGGCCGTCGACACGTACGACGCCGGCATCGCCGCCCGGAAGCTGCAGCGAATTGCCCTGGATCAGCGTGTCATACTGCTCATAGACCCAGCGGCGGCTCGACTGGTTGGCGGAGCCGACGAGTTGCAGCAGCGCCTGGCCGTAATCCTCGGGTGCGGCGACGAGATTGGCGGGCAGCTGGGCGTGCTTGCCGGATTCGCGCCAAGGGCGATCATACTCCGGCGCCTGGTCGCCGAGATCCTTGATCGGCAGGTTGGCGACTTCCTCACCCTGGTGCATGACGCGGAAGCGCAGATCGTCGGTCGTCCAGCCGACGATGGCAAAATCGAGACCCCACTTGACGAAGATCGCCTTGGCTTCCTCTTCCTTCTCCGGCTGCAGCACCATGAGCATGCGCTCCTGGCTTTCCGACAGCATCATCTCGTAGGCCGTCATCCTCTCTTCGCGGACCGGCACCTTGTCGAGTTCGAGCAGGATGCCGAGATCGCCCTTGGCGCCCATTTCCACGGCCGAGCAGGTGAGGCCGGCCGCACCCATGTCCTGGATGGCGATGACAGCGCCGGTCTGCATCAGCTCGAGGCAGGCTTCGAGCAGGCATTTTTCGGTGAAGGGGTCTCCGACCTGAACGGTCGGGCGCTTCTCTTCGATCGATTCGTCGAATTCGGCCGATGCCATCGTCGCGCCGCCGACGCCGTCGCGGCCGGTCTTGGCGCCGAGATAGACGACCGGGAGACCGACGCCCTTGGCTTCGGACAGGAAGATGGCGTTGGACTTCGCAATGCCGGCGGCAAAGGCGTTGACGAGGATGTTGCCGTTGTAGCGGGCGTCGAACTCGACCTCGCCGCCGACCGTCGGCACGCCGAAGGAATTGCCATAGCCGCCGACGCCGGAGACGACGCCGGAAACGAGATGGCGGGTCTTGGGGTGATCCGGCTCACCGAAGCGGAGTGCGTTCATTGCCGCGATCGGGCGGGCACCCATGGTGAAGACGTCGCGCAGGATGCCGCCGACGCCGGTCGCCGCGCCCTGATAAGGCTCGATATAGGAGGGATGGTTGTGGCTCTCCATCTTGAAGACGACGCAATCGCCGTCGTCGATGTCGACCACGCCGGCATTTTCGCCCGGGCCCTGGATGACGCGCGGCCCCTTGGTCGGCAGCGTGCGCAGCCACTTCTTCGAGGATTTGTAGGAGCAGTGCTCGTTCCACATAGCCGAGAAGATGCCGAGCTCGGTGAAGGTCGGTTCGCGGCCGATCAGATCCAGAATACGCTGATACTCGTCCGGCTTCAGGCCGTGCCTTGCAATGAGTTCGGGCGTGATCGGGATGGTATTTGGAATGGTCATGAGCGGAAAATCCCTGGCGCGTTTTGCGCTGTCTTTAGCTTATGTAGCGGCGACGCGCGACAGGAAAATGCCCGCCGTCAACAGAGGGCGGGCAGACTTTTGCAAAAGAGCAAACGATCAGAACTTATAGCCGATTTGCAGGCCGGCGCGCGTCATGCCGTCGTTCGGCCCATCACAGAGATTGGCATGCGAGGAGTGGGCGACCTGGGCCATCACATTCCAGTGGGCGTTGAAACGATAACCAGCGCCGACATATTCGTGGAAGAGGACGCGACAGCCGAGTTCCGGGCCGTCCTCATTGCCCTCGAGATCGCCGGTGTGGATGACGCCGCCGAAGCCGGCTTCGGCAAAGAGCTTCTCGTTGAAATCGACTGTCCAGGTGAAACCGGTGAAGAACTGGGTGGCTTCGCCCGACGTGCCGATCGAGGTGCCGAGATGGACACGAGGGTGCAGCAGCTGCTGCCAGCCGACCGCCGTGTCGTAACCGAAAGGATCGAAGAGAGCGGTAATTTCGGGAAAGAGGCCGTCTTCCCTGGAGTGGCCCGATTGCACCGAGGCCGAAGCGCCGAAGCGCAATTCATCAAATATATGCTCGCCTGCACTTGCCGAGCCGGCCACCGCTGCCACTGACGCTATACCCAACAATAGCAGAGCGACTCTTCCGAAGTCGATCGTCATATGCTGTCCTTTGATTCCCTCACCGGGCGGATGACAAAGAGGTAGCATGACGGTTCGGGGGGTAAAGCGGCGCGACCCGGGTGCGATGTTTTTTTAGACTATGACGTGTATTTGCAACAGGTCATATTTCGCCATCATAGGCGGAGCCGCCATTTTCCAGCAGCCGGCGGAGGATCATCAGGCCCGAGATCAGTTCCTGCCCCGTCTTCGGCGAGGAAAAACCGATGCGAACGCGATGATAGGGTCGCTCTCCGCGCGCCGACTTGAACTCGTCCTCGTCGTCGACGAGCACGCCGTCGCGGAAGGCGGCATTCTTGAAGGTGCCGGACATCCAGGGTTCCGGCAGTTTCAGCCAGAGGAAGGGCGCGTGTATGTGCGATTCGAAATCGAAGCCCTGTAACTGCTCGCGGGCGAGCCGGACGCGCCGGGAGAGTTCCTCGACACTTGCCTTGCGGATCTCGTGCGCCATGCCGCTTTCGACGAGGCGCGCACAGGTCTCCGCCAGGATGAAGGGCAGGCCGCCGGTGATCATCCTGTGCGTCACCTTGATGCGCTGGGCAAAATGCGGCGGGCAGGCGACCCAGCCGCCGCGCACGCCGGCGGCGACCGATTTCGACAGACCGTTGACGAGGAAGGTGCGATCGGGCGCGATGGAGGCGAGCAGCGGCGTATCGTCGTCGGCCATGCCGCCGTAGAGGTCGTCCTCGATCAGCCAGACACTGTGTTTCCTGGCGATTGCGGCGATTGCCGCGCGCCGCTCATAGGGCATGATCGCCAGCGTCGGATTGTGGACGGTCGGCATCAGGAAGGCGATCTTCGGATGCTGCTGCTGACAGAGCCGCTCGAAATCCTCCGGGATCACGCCGAGTTCATCGGAATCGACCGTCAGCGTGCGGCGGCCGAGCAGGCGGGCGCTGCGGCTGACCTGGGTATAGGTGAGATCCTCGAAGACGATCTTGTCGCCCGGCGCCGAGACTGCGGCGATGACTGATATTGCTGCCGCATGGGCGCCGAGCGTCGGCACGATGTTTTCGACCTCCGGCGTCCAGCCGCTGCGGGCAAGCCACAGGCGGCCGGCCTCGAACCAGTTGCGCGGGAAACTGCGGGAATAGGAGGAAATTTCGGCAAGATGCTGCTCGCCGATCTCGGCGAGGATGCCCGCGATGACCTTGCCTTGGCCGAGGTCGGGCGCGGCCGTCGTGTCGAAGCGGATCTTGTTGGCAGGTGCATCCTGGATGCGGGTGCCGCCGAGCGAGACGGTCAGCGGATCGATTTGTTCCCCGGGCGGCGTTTCGGAGCGGTTCAGCACATAGGTGCCGCGCCCCACTTCGCCGGCGACCAGGCCGCGCTCATGCACCAGCGCATAGGCGCGGCCGATCGTGCCGATCGTCACGCCGATATCGTAGGCGAGGTTGCGCTGCGGCGGCAGCTTGCTGCCGGCGGGCAGGGCGCCGCTTGATATGGCGGATTCGATGCTGTCGGCAAGCCGGAGATAGACCGGCCCGGAACCGCGGGAAATATCGGGAAGCCAATTTGTCATGGTGACAATTGTATATATTGGCACATTGTACCCGTCAAGCGTATGAGTCAATTCCAATGGCAAACCGAGAGGATTCCTGGAATGTCTGCCTTGCCTGAGATCAAAATGCCGATTGTACCGATTGTCTCTTGCGATGACAGGAGACAAATCATCCTCCGCGACGCGCCTGCCGAGGTGACGACGCGTTTGGGCCGAATCTGGGCCACCATTCTTCTCTGGCATCAAAAGCGGGAAGGCCGGCGCGCGCTGAGGGAGCTGACAGCGACCGAACTCAAGGATATCGGAGTGTCGCAGTCCGATGCCGCGCGCGAAGTCAGCAAGTCGTTTTTCTGGGACTGATCATGTTTTCTGGCTGCGGGATCATTCCTAAATCGGAAGCGATTTCAGGAACATATCCAGCATTCAGAGCGTTACAGCGCCTTTGGCGCGTCTGAAAAGACGCGTGGCGCTGTCATCGCCGCGATCAGCTGCAGGCCTTGTTGCCGCCGGACCAGCGATTGACGTCGGTGGTGATGCGGCCGGCGACCGGTTCCTGCATCATCGGACCAAAGGCCTGCAGGCGCGAAGGGCTTCCCTCAGCCTGCACGACGAGCAGCGGCCGGCTTTCCGGGCTGCCCTTATGGACGAGCAGGATGCGCGGACGGCCGGAGAAGGAATTGAGCTCCGGCGCGAGCTTGTAGGCTGCAAAGGCCGGATCGCCGGATTTGAACCAGCAGGCATTGGCGCCAAGCGCTACGCGTTCCATCGTCGGCAGTGCGGCGCGGTTCGGGCCTGTCGGCGCCGGCGTCTGGCAGCCTGCCACCATGGCTGCGAGAGCGGTCAACAGGGCGGCGTTTGCGACGGAGAGGCGAGGGCGCATCGATTGCTCCAGATCGAACAGAAGGATTTTCGTGTGCATCCCGTTGCCCAAGACCGCTACGCGCGCTTGAGCGACGTGCAGGTTCAGGCGGCGATGACGTCGAGCGCCGAGGCGAAGAGGCCGCGGCCGTCCGAACCGCCATGGGCTGCCTCGATTAGGTTCTCAGGATGCGGCATCATGCCGAGCACGTTGCCCTTTTCGTTCATGATGGCGGCGATATCGTTGATCGAGCCGTTCGGGTTGGTGCCTTCGGCATAACGGAACACCACCTGGCCATTGCCTTCGATCGCAGCGAGCGTCGCATCGTCGGCGAAATAATTGCCGTCATGATGGGCGACCGGGCAGCGAATGACCTGGCCCTGCGCATAGGCGCGGGTGAAATCCGTCTCGGCATTGACGACTTCGAGCTTGATCTCGCGGCAGACGAATTTCAGCGAGGAATTGCGCATCAGCGCGCCGGGCAGCAGACCGGCCTCGACGAGGATCTGGAAGCCGTTGCAGACGCCGAGGACTTTCACGCCCTTTGCCGCCTTGTCGATGATCGCCTGCATGACCGGCATGCGGGCGGCGATCGCGCCGCAACGCAGATAATCGCCATAGGAAAAGCCGCCGGGGATGACGATCAGATCGACATCGGGGATCTCGGTTTCCGTCTGCCAGATCGTCACCGGCGGCTGGCCGGAGATCTTGGTCAAGGCGGCGATCATGTCGCGGTCGCGGTTGAGGCCCGGAAGTTGAACGACGGCTGATTTCATGGGTGCTGTTCAAACCTTGCTTGTGTTTGTGCCAGTTCCCGAAGCGGCGACAGTGTTTCGATGTGCTTCGGGCATTGCCAATTTCGCAATGTTCAGTCGATCGCGATTGCGTAGTTCTCGATCACCGTGTTGGCGAGCAGTTTTTCGCACATGGCCCTGAGGTCGGCCTCAGCCTTGCCCTTGTCGGTGCCATCAAGCTCCAGGTCGAAGACCTTGCCTTGTCTTACATGGCCGACGCCCGAGAAGCCGAGGGCACTGAGCGCACCCTCGATAGCCTTGCCCTGCGGATCGAGAACGCCGTTTTTCAGCGTGACGGTGACACGAGCCTTGATCACTTTGTCTTTCCTGCCTTACTTGACGAGAACCGGGCCGGTGCCGCGCACAGGCTCGTTTTCATTGATGATGCCGAGACGGCGCGCGACTTCGGAATAGGCTTCGAGCAACCCGCCAAGGTCACGGCGGAAGCGGTCCTTGTCCATCTTCTCATGGGTTTCGATATCCCAGAGCCGGCAGCTGTCCGGCGAGATCTCGTCGGCGAGGATGATGCGCATCATATCGCCTTCGAAGAGACGGCCGCATTCGATCTTGAAATCGACGAGCTGGATGCCGACGCCGAGGAAAAGGCCGGTCATGAAGTCGTTGACGCGGATGGCAAGCGCCATGATGTCATCGAGTTCGGCGGGGTTTGCCCAGCCGAAGGCGGTGATGTGCTCTTCGGAGACCATCGGATCGTCAAGCGCGTCGGACTTGTAATAGAATTCGATGATCGAGCGCGGCAGCACGACGCCTTCGTCGATGCCGAGGCGCTTGGCGAGAGAACCGGCGGCGACATTGCGCACGACGATCTCCAGCGGGATCATCTCCACTTCCTTGATCAACTGCTCGCGCATGTTGAGCCGGCGGATGAAATGAGTGGGGATGCCGATCTTGTTCAGATGGCTGAAGATATATTCGCAGATGCGGTTGTTGAGGACGCCCTTGCCATCGATGACTTCGTGTTTCTTCTTGTTGAAGGCAGTGGCATCGTCCTTGAAGAACTGGATCAAGGTGCCCGGTTCCGGGCCCTCATACAGAATCTTTGCCTTGCCCTCGTAGATACGGCGGCGACGGTTCATCGTGGTCATTCTCTATTGTTGGCGCTCTTGGGATAGCGCGAGTGGATCGATCTCGTGGCGTCCCCTTAAAGGAAAAGGGAGGGTTTCACAATCCGCCTGTCGCTCCTTCCCCGGTTTGACGATTCTGTGGCCCCGGTTTCAAGATTCTATGGCCCCGGTTTCCGGATTTCGCGGCCCTGGTTTCCAATTTTACGGAATACCGCCAAGAGAATCGAATGAATTCGCAAGAGGAGTTTAGCGCCTTTTCCTCTACGGTGGAATGAAGGCGAAACGGCGAGCCGTTTATGCAGGTTTTTATTTGGCGGCTCTGCTTGGCAGGGCGCGGCGAAGCTGCGCCTGCAAGGCGCGAGCGGCGATTTGCCCGTGGCGCCAGCTTCCGGAGCGGATGAAGGAGGGGATCTGCATGGCCGGCATCGGCCGGGCGAGCGCGTAGCCCTGCAGCGTGTCACAGTCGAGTTCTTCGAGAATGCGGATATGCTCTGTCGTTTCGACGCCCTCGGCGATGACGAGGATGTTCAGCGAGCGGCCGATATCGATGATCGAGCCGACGAGTTTGCGCTGCTCGGCCGATTGCGGCAGCATGCGGATCAACTCGCGGTCGATCTTCAGCGTCTTCGGGCTCAGGCGCAACAGGCTGACGATCGAGGCATGGCCGGTGCCGAAATCGTCGATCTGGATGTCGATGCCGAGCTTGCGCAGCTTTTTCAGGTTGGCGGCCACCGCCTCGTCGCAATCGTCGAGCGAGATCGATTCCAGCAGTTCGAAGGAGAACGTGCCGGGCTCGATCTTCAAGGCGCGGAGCTTCTTGCCGAGATCGGGATCGGCGAGCCGCCTGGCGGAGACGTTGACCGATATCTTCGGGATCGGCAGCCCGTCCTTCAGCCACACCTTCCGGTCTGCAATGGCGCGCTCCAGGATCAAGGCGTCGATGGTCGAGACGACGTCGAGATCCTCGGCGATGTCGAGGAAGCGGTCGGGCGTCAGCAGCCCGTGCACCGGGTGCTGCCAGCGGGCAAGTGTTTCGACACCTGCGACATCGAGCGTGCGGGCATCGAACTGCAACTGATAGAAGGGCACGAATTCATTGCGTTCGAGGCCGATCAGGATCTCGTCTGCAAGGTGCTTGGCGGAGATGATGTCGCGGCGGGCAGAAGCCGAGAAAAATTCGAAGCGGTTGCGGCCGAGGCCCTTGGCACGGTAGAGGGCGATATCGGCGTCGAGCAGCATCTGCTTGGCGTCAAGCTTCGCTCCGCTGTCGATGGCGATGCCGATGCTGGCGCCGAAACGACAATCGTGCCCCTCATATCTGACGGGTTTGCGCAATTCGCGGATGACACGTTCGGCGAGGCCGGCGATCTTCTTCGATGCGGGATCGACAATGCAGAGGATGACGAATTCGTCGCCGCCGATGCGGGCCACGAAATCGACGGCGCGGACGGAATTCCTCAGCACGCTTGCGGCATGCTGCAGCATGGCATCGCCGGCTCGGTGGCCGAGCGTGTCGTTGATCTGCTTGAAGCGGTCGAGATCGATATGCAGGATCGCCAGAGCCAGGTCCTTGGCCCGGCATTCCGCCGCACGCTCGTCCAGCATCTTGTCGAGATAGCGGCGGTTCGGCAGGCCGGTGAGGTAATCGTGTAGTGCCAGGTGCTCGATGCTCTCCTTGGTGGCTTCGAGCTCGCGGTTGCGTGCCTCGGCCAGATCCTTGGCGCGCTGCAGTTCGTTGCGGAGCGCGACTTCTTCGGTGACGTCCCAGTTGGCGCCGATCAGTTTGCGGTGGCCGTTGCCGTCGACGAAGAAGGCCGAGCGGGCGCGGATGACGCGTTCGGCGCCGTCGCCGCGGATGATGCGGTATTCCTGCTGGAAATCGCGGCCGCTTTCGACGCTGCGGTCGGCCAGGCCGAGCACGCGCTCGCGGTCATCGGGATGCAGACTTTTCGCCCAGGCATCGCCGGCGATCTGGCGCGAGGCGCCCTGCAGCCCGTAAATGGCGATGAGGCGGTCGTCCCATTCGACGCTATCGTGCTCGATATCGGCTTCAAATACGCCGATGCGGGAGATCTCTAACGCCAGATCCAGGCGGCGCGACAAACGCGACAGCGTCTCTTCGGCCTGCTTGCGGGCAGTGATATCCGTATCCGTGCCGATGATGCGCGTCGGCACGCCGTTCTCGTCCCATTCGACGCAGGCGCCGCGGCACTCGATCCAGACCCAGTGGCCGTTCTTGTGGCGCTCGCGATATTCGAAGACCTGGTAATTGGGATCGCCAGCGTTCTGCCGGTCGATCGCATGGACGACGAAATCGCGATCGTCGGGATGAACGAGCTGCAGCCAGGCCTCGTAGTCGCCGTCGGCTTCCTCCTCGGGCGCCATGCCGCGGATGGTTTTCCACGTCGGCGAGTAATATCGCCGGTCGAGCCGGTAATTGTGATCCCATACGCCGAGGCCAGAGCCGACGAGCGCATAATTCCAGCGGCTCTCCCGCTCGGTGAGGTCGGAATCGTCGGTTGCCCCATTGCCGATGCCTGCCTCAACCGCTGCGGCATCGCCATGCGGAGCACCGGCCTCTGGATGGGCTTTCTTCACGGGCATTCTCGCTTATCTCACCTCGGCGCAGTCTGCTGTCATTCCATTAAGAAAGACTTAGAAAGCACCTGCTCAACAAGCGAGAATGCGGGTTTTCCTCAATCAGCGGAAAGCCGGCCGAGGAACTGGGCAAAAACCATAGTGCCTTCGGGCCAGGGGCCATGACCGGAATCGGCATTGATGTGGCCGGCCTCGCCGGCATCGACGAGGAAGGAGCCCCAGCTGCTGGCGACATCGTCGGCGTGCTCGTAGCTGCCGAACGGATCGTTGCGGCTGGCCACCGTGATCGACGGGAATGGCAGCGGATCGCGCGGATAGGGTCCGAAGGTCATCAGGTGCTTCGGGCGGATGTCGGGATTGGCGACATCGGGCGGGGCGACGAGGAAAGCGCCCGCCACCCGGTTGCGGAAATGCGGGATGGCATGGATCACCGAGGGCACGCCCAGCGAATGGGCGACGAGAACGACCGGGCGGGTCGAGGCGTTCACCTCCTCGGCGATGCGGGCGATCCAGTCCTCGCGGACCGGCTTCGTCCATTCGGCCTGTTCGACACGCCGCGCCGTGCTGAGCTTTGCCTCCCAGCGGCTTTGCCAGTGGCTCGGGCCGGAATTGGTGTAACCGGGGATGATGAGGATATCTGCGTCTGAGGCTTTCATAGTGCCGCCGATGTGAGAAAGCTTGTCCAAGATGTCAAGAGGGGGATGTCAAGGGAGAGAGCGACACGGGCTCTGAAAGTTGCTATATTCCTCCAGTGCCGGTTGCGGATTTCGTATCGGCTTGCCCGCCGATGCTGTCCGCCGCCGATCAGGTCTCGGCTGAGGAGGAGAAAGCCATGGCGGCATTTCACATCATGACGGGTGCAAGCGAAAGCTTAGCGCGGCCCGTCGTCAATCGCATCGGTATCGCCGACGTCTTCGACGCGCTGAAGCGCGGATACGACGATTTCATGGAGAAACCGTCCCACTATGTGTTCCTGTGCCTGATGTATCCGATCGCCGGCGTCTTCCTGACGCTGTGGACCTCCGGCGCCAACCTTTTGCCGATGGTCTTCCCGCTGATGGCGGGTTTCGTGCTGATCGGCCCGATCGCAGCGATTGGCCTCTATGAAATCAGCCGCCGGCGCGAGGCCGGCCTCGATGCGTCCTGGACGCATGCGCTCGATGTGCGCCATTCGCCGGCACTGCCGTCGATTGTCGCGGTCGGCTTGATGCTCTGCGGCCTCTTCGTCGTCTGGCTGGTGACGGCGCAGACGCTCTACAGCAATCTGCTCGGCGAGGTCTTTCCGCGCAGCATGGGGGATTTCTTCCGCCAGGTCTTCGGCACGTCGGAGGGCATGCAGCTGATCATCTGGGGCAACCTCATCGGCTTCGTCTTTGCGCTCGTCGTGCTGGCGATAACCGTCATCACCTTTCCGCTGCTGCTCGACCGCGATGTCGGGGCGGTGGCCGCCGTCACGGCGTCGATCCGCGCAACGATTCTCAATCCGGTGCCGGTGCTGCTCTGGGGTCTGATCGTCGCCGCGCTGCTCGTGATCGGCACGATCCCGATCTTTGCCGGTCTTGCACTCGTCATCCCGATTCTCGGCCATGCGACGTGGCATCTCTATCGCAAGCTGATTGCGCGGGAAGCCGCCGCGTAGTCGCCAAGAAACCTCGTTCCTCGGGGAACCTCGGTCCTGCCTCGGAGTTTGTTTAGCGCGGAGCATGACGTCGCCGACACCATGCTCCGGAGACTTCAAGGGAGGATTTCAGAGGTGACGATGAAGCATCTGTTTGCCCGCTTCGCAACCAAGACATCGGAATGGGCGGGCAAACCCGTTGCTTTCATCCTGGCGCTGACGGTTGTCGTCATCTGGGCGGCGCTCGGCCCTTTCTTCGACTATTCTGAAACATGGCAGCTGATCATCAATACCGGCACGACGATCATCACTTTCCTGATGGTCTTCGTGCTGCAGAACGCCCAGACGCGCGACACGCGGGCGATTCAGGCCAAGCTCAACGAGATCATTCTGACCAGCCATGCCGAAAACCGTTTCATCGGCATCGAGAATCTCGACGAGGAAGAACTGAAACGTCTCAACGAGCTGGTCGCCAAGGCCGCAAAGGGCAGGGGCGAGACGGAGGCCTGCAGGACATCGGAGGCAGCGAATGCGGCACCGTCGAAAAAGGGGGAGACGAGGAAACGGGCCGTGGCCGCCAAAGCGTCGAAGCAAAAACAACGGCCGCTTGAGAAAAGTTAAAAATCAACAATCATCGAGAGATTGGGAGCAGATATGAAAACGGCGCCTGCAAGGGCGCCGCTAATATCGTGATGGCAGATCGTTCAGGCGTTGCCAAACACCCGCCGGAAGATCGTATCGACATGCTTGGTATGATAGCCGAGGTCGAACTTCTCCCGAATATCCTCCTCGGAGAGCGCCGCGCGGACCTCTGCGTCGGCGAGCAGCTCCTCCAAGAAATCCTTACCCTGTTCCCAGACCTTCATGGCGTTGCGCTGGACGAGGCGGTAGGCATCTTCGCGGGAGGTGCCGGCCTGGGTGAGCGCCAAGAGGACGCGCTGCGAATGGACGAGGCCGCGGAACTTGTTGAGGTTCTTTTCCATGTTCTCGGGGTAAACCAGCAGCTTTTCGATGACGCCGGCGAGACGCGAGAGGGCGAAATCGAGCGTCACGGTGGCATCGGGCCCGATCATGCGTTCGACCGAGGAGTGGGAGATATCGCGCTCGTGCCAGAGGGCGACGTTTTCCATTGCAGGCATGGCGTAGGAGCGGACCATGCGGGCAAGGCCGGTCAGGTTTTCGGTCAGAACCGGGTTGCGCTTATGCGGCATGGCCGAGGAACCCTTCTGGCCGGGCGAGAAATATTCCTCGGCTTCCAGCACCTCGGTGCGCTGCAGGTGGCGGATCTCGGTCGCCAGCCGCTCGATCGACGAGGCGACGACGCCAAGCGTGGCGAAATACATCGCATGGCGGTCACGCGGGATGACCTGCGTCGAGACCGGCTCGGCCTTCAGGCCGAGGGCTTCTGCCACATGTTCCTCGACGCGCGGATCGATATTGGCGAAAGTGCCGACGGCGCCCGATATGGCGCAGGTCGCGACTTCCTCGCGCGCGGCGACGAGGCGCTGGCGGCAGCGCTCGAATTCGGCATAGGCGAGCGCCAGCTTGACGCCGAAGGTGGTGGGCTCGGCATGGATGCCGTGCGAACGGCCGATGGTGACGGTGTCCTTATGTTCGAAGGCGCGGCTTTTCAACGCTTCGAGCAGCCGGTCGATATCGGCAAGCAGGATGTCGGTGGCGCGGACCAGCTGAACGTTGAAGCAGGTGTCGAGCACGTCGGACGAAGTCATGCCCTGGTGGACGAAGCGCGCATCCGGGCCGACGATCTCGGCGAGGTGGGTGAGGAAGGCGATGACGTCATGCTTGGTGACGGCCTCGATCTCGTCGATGCGGTCGACGTCGAAGGTGGCGGCGCCGCCTTTCTCCCAGATCGTCTTTGCCGCCGATTTCGGGATCACGCCGAGTTCGGCCAGCGCGTCGCAGGCATGCGCCTCGATCTCAAACCAGATGCGGAACTTGGTTTCGGGAGACCAGATGGCGACCATTTCGGGCCGGGAATAACGCGGGATCATGGGCGGCTGCCTTCACTTCAAGAGGTTTGCTTTATCGAGGTTAGCGCCCCTGTAGCAAAGACGGGCGGCAATCTCAACGCATGCGTTTGGCAAGATGATAGCTGCTTGCGACAAGACAGACGAGGCCGAGTGGCAGGAAGAGACGCAGGCCGATCACCAGGAACTGATAGACGGCGCTGATACTGGTGAAGACGAACTGGAAGGCCCAGACGATACTGCCGAAGGGCGCATGCCAGCGCGAATAGAACATCCGGTATTCCATGGCGAAGAGGAAAGCGGTCATCAGGATCGTGGCCGCCGTCAGCGTCACGAAAAAAGCGGCAAAACGCGTTTCCAGCGGCCTGCCATAGGCAAGGAAGCGGGCAACCGGCAGGGCGAAAGGCCAGGCGAACAGACCGCCGGCGAAATAAAGTGCGGCGATCTCGGTCAGTCGGCTCGTCTGCAGGCCATTGCGCAGGTAAAGGCCGAGCATGGCGGCGGCGAGCATCTGCATGCCCCAAAGCAACGCGCCGGCAATCAGATCGGGGTAGGGCGGCCGTGCAGCTCTTAGACGATCCATCCGGGGGCGATCCGTCCTCGGGTGATCAGTGCTCGGGCGATCCATGCTCAGGGATGAACCGGAACGGCGATCCAGCGTCCGTTCCTGTCGGCATCGAAGGCCAGAACGAGGGCGATGTGAACCTGGTTTCCGCCTTCCGGCTGATAGACCACGGCGCCGCCGATCCGGTATTCGACGGAACATACGCGCTCGGCGGGAACCGCGGTCGCCTGGCGCGCCGCCTGCCGGTTCGGAGCGCCTTCTTTCTCGATCATCTGCAGGCTGAAGCCGATGACCCGCTTGTCGACCGCAGCGCAATCCTTCGGCGTCGGCACCGGCATCTCGCCGAGCGAGAGCGTATAAGGCGCTTTCGGCGGACCATCGGTTGCAAGCGTCGTGTAGCGAAGCGTCTTCGAAGGGGAGCCGAGTTCGGTCGGCGGATTGAAGGCGGCGATCAGGCCGGGATTGGTCAGCAGATCGTATTTATCCATCTGGCTGCGCGCCGCCGTCAGGTTCTGCCGCCGCGCCTTGGAGAGATTGGCGTCCTTGTCGGTCAGCTCGGTATGAAAGGGCGTGCCCTCGAGATAGTGGCCGTCTTGGGTATCGATGAAATAGGTATTGGAGTAGGGAAGGTTGCCGCTCTCCTCGATGCCGAACTCCTGAAATCCGAAGACCTTGCCGTCGGCGGAAAAGCCGATCGGCTGGATATTAGCGATGTCTCCGGCAAGTGATAAGCCGGGCAGGCCGGCAAAAACGACGGCAAGCATGCCACTCATAATCAGACGTTTCTTCATGCTTGTGCCCCTTCGGCTGCCTGACGCAGATCGGCGATGGTCCGGCGGTAATCCTCGACCGTGTCACCCTTGAAAATTGCCGAGCCGGCGACGAGGACGTTGCCGCCCGCCCGCGCGATATCAGGCGCCGTTTCCACCGTGACGCCGCCGTCGACCTCGAGTTCGATCGGCCGATCACCGATCAGTGACTTCGCCGCCGCGATCTTCTTCGCCATCGCCGGAATGAACTTCTGCCCACCGAAGCCGGGATTGACCGACATGATCAGGATGAGGTCAACATCGTCGAGCACGTTCTCGATGGCGCTGAGCGGTGTCGCCGGATTGATCGTCACCCCGACCTTCTTGCCGAGATTGCGGATGGTCTGCAGCGAGCGGTGCAGATGCGGCCCGGCTTCGGCATGGACGGTGATACGGTCGCAGCCGGCCTTGGCGAAGGCTTCGAGATAGTCGTCGACCGGGGAGATCATCAGGTGGCAGTCGAAGGTGGCTGATGTATAGGAGCGCAGCGACTTGATGACATCGGGGCCGAAGGAGATGTTCGGCACGAAATGCCCGTCCATCACGTCGAGATGGATCCAGTCGGCGCCGGCGGCCGTCACGTCGCGGACCTCCTCGCCGAGCCTGGCGAAATCCGCTGCGAGGATCGAGGGGGCAATGCGAATGGGCAGCTGCATCAAATCTTACTCCGTATGGGCCGCCAGAGCGCGGGGCCTGAATTCAAGGCTGGCGCGACGCTCATTGCGTCGGCGCGGCAGGTGGAAAAAAGCCGTTGCCCCGCCATTCGAGCAGGCGGTAGGGATTTTGCGAAAGTTCATGCGCGCTGGTGAAGCCGACGGCGCCGACCGGCGTCTGGAATGTCGTGCCGACAAGCGTCTCTTGCAGAGGCTTGCCCGCCGCAGCGGCGGCTTGTCCCGCCTGGCCGGCAATGAGGGCTGCTGTCAGCGACGGCAGGACATAACCTTCCGGCTCGACGCCTTTGGCGCGCAGCGCATCGGCTGCAGCTGCGCCTTCCGGCAGAAGGGCGTATTCGGGCAGAGCGACCGCGCGCACGCCATCTGCGAGCGGCAGCGGCTGATTGGCGGCGCGCATCGCATCGCCGCCAAGGATGGACAGCGGGATGTTCTCCGCTTTGGCGTCGCGGGAGATGACAGCGACGTCGTTGCGGTCGCCGCCGATGAAGACTCTGGTGGCGCCGGCCCGTTTCAGGCGGCGGACGAGGGCGATCTGCTGTTCCTGTCCCGGCCGGTAGGTGTCGGTAAAGACCGGCTTCAGGCCGTTCTGCTCCAGCGCATTGCGTACCGCTTCCGTCAGTTCGCGGCCATGGATGGTGCCGTCCTCGATCAGGGCGATCGGATCGGCGGCCCAGTCTTTCAGGATCACCTCGATGACCTTTGCCGCCTCGGCGCCGTCGGCGGGCGCCGCCCGGAAGAGCGGCCAGCCGTTCTTCCGGGCATCCTCCATCAGGATGCGGGAGCGCACGGAGACGGTGATCGCCGGAATATTGGCGTCCTTCAGCTTCGGCAGCGCGCCTTCCAGCGTCTCGCTGCAGAGAAAGCCGACCGCGACCTGGACCTTGGCGTTGACAAGCGCATCTGCGACCGCGGCACCACTATTCTCCTCGCAGGTCTCGTTGATGGCGACGAGCGTATTTCCGGATTGCTGGATCTCGAAACCGGCGCCGGCGGCAATCTGGGCGCCCAGGAGGGCGAGCGGTCCGTTCTGAGGGGCGACGACACCGATCGTCACGCCGGCCGCATGGCTTTCAGCCGCCGCTCCCAGCAGCGCCAGAAAAGCTGCTATGCCACGCAGGTTGATCATGAAAGGCGGAGATCCCTAGCCATCGTCCATGCCCTTTTATCCGCAAGGCCGCGATCGTCAAAGAAAAACAAGCGCAACGCAGCGCTTTTCGCCGGTCCTATTGTAGAAAAGGTAACTGATGCTCGCCATATTGGCGCGATAACAAGTCGATCCAGGCATAGAAGCGCGCACGGGAGAAGCAGGTGTTGAACAGGCAGCATATCGACCCCGGCCTTTATCGCGATGCCATGAGCCGTTATGCCGGCCATGTGCAACTCGTGACGACGGCGATGGGCGAACTGCGCCGCGGCGTCACCATCACTGCCGCCTGCTCGGTCTCCGACAATCCGGCCTCGGTGCTGATCTGCCTCAACAACACCAATCCGAAGAACGAAATCTTCTTCCGCAGCGGCGTCTTCGTGCTCAACACGCTTGGCGCCCATCACCAGGCCATTGCTGACGCTTTCTCCGGGCGCACCGCGCTTACCGATGACGACCGCTTCGCCAGCGCCCGTTTCGACACACTCGTCACCGGCGCGCCGGTTCTCTTCGATGCGCTCGCCGCCTTCGATTGCCGGGTGACCGACATCAAGGAAATGCCGACGCACAATGTCGTCTTCGGCGAGGTCGCCGCCGTCCGCTTCAGCGAAAAGCACCCGGCGCTCATCTATATGAACCGGGATTATCACGCGCTGTGATTAGAGCGCCGTGTGTCCTTTCGGAAGCATTTCGAGGGAATAAAGAATGGACAATGCCGGGATCGAGGAAATGTTTCAGGGGATCGGCCCCGTCACGATCAAGCGCATGTTCGGCGGCAAAGGAATCTATCATCTCGGACGGATCATTGCGCTCGAAGTGCGCGACGAAATGCTGTTGAAGGCCGATGAGACGAGCGCTCCTGAATTTGCCGCCGCCGGGGGCACGCAATGGACCTATGAGGGCAAGAAGGGCAAGCCGGTAAAAATGCCCTACTGGTCGATCCCCGACGAGGCCTACGACGATCCCGATCTGATGGCGAAATGGGTGCGGCTTGCCTATGAGGCGTCCCTTCGCGCCGAATAGCTATTCGCCCTGCGCTGCAGCCGGCAAAGCTGCGATCGCCGCCTTGGTGAAGGCCGACAGCGGCTCGGGCAGATCCGTCAAGGGAAACCAGCCGAAATCCGAAAGTTTGTCCGGTTCGGTCAGTTGCGGCTCGCCCTCGATGTCGTGGGTGAGATAGAGCAGAGAGATCCAGTGCTGGCGATCGGCGTCGATCATCTGCTCGGTCATGCCGAGCCGTTTGATACGGCCGATCACGAGGCCGGTTTCTTCCTCAGCCTCGCGGCGCGCGGCTTGCTCGGCCGGCTCCATATGGTCGACCTTGCCGCCGACAATATTCCAGTAGCCGGCTTCAGGTGCACGCAAGCGCTTGTAGAGAAGGATTTTGGCGTCGCGCAGAATTACCAGGCCGACGCCGAAGCCCGGAAAATCGAGACCGGGCCTGCCCATTGGAAGTCAGACCTTAGCGCTGCCGGCGATCAGCATGAAGGCCGGGATATCGTCGCCGAAGCCGACCGGGGTGGGGCCGTCGTCGTGGTCGCGATGACGGCGGCGGTCGCGGCTGTCGTCGTTTGCCGGGTAAGGCCGACTGTTGCGCGCATTGTTCTGCGGCTTTTGCTCTGCTTTGCGCTCGTTCTTCACGATGTCGGCCTTTACTGGTGCTGCTTCAATCACGTCTACGCCATTATCCTGTATGTCGTTGTCAGATTTATGACTCGCAGCGCTGCGACTGCCGCGTCCGCGGCTACGATCCCTGTCGCCATTTTCTCTCGGCGCACGATCTCGGGTTGCGCCATCTCTGGCGCCACGCTCGCGGCTGTTGCGGCGCGGGCGTTCGCTGTCCCGGCTGTCTTCAGCCGGCGGCGGCAGCGACGTCAGGTCACCGCTCAGCCATTCGACCTTTTCCCCGATCAGCTTCTCGATGGCATCGACGAACTTAGTGTCGCGCTTGGTAACGAGCGTGAAGGCGGCACCCGAGCGGCCGGCACGGCCGGTGCGGCCGATGCGGTGGACGTAATCCTCGGAATGGATCGGCACGTCGAAATTGAAGACGTGGCTGACATCGGGAATGTCGAGGCCGCGGGCCGCGACGTCGGAGGCGACCAGAAGCTGGAGATTGCCGTCACGGAAGCTCTGCAGCGTCATCGTGCGGGAACGCTGGTCCATGTCGCCATGCAGGGCGCCGACCGAGAAGCCGTGGCGCTCGAGCGACCGGAACAGATCGGCGACATCCTTCTTGCGGTTGCAGAAGACGATGGCGTTCTTGAGCTCGGTCTGGGCGCGGACGAGTTCGCGCAGAACCGCTCGCTTCTCGTAATCCTTCCCGTGCGAAGCAACGAAACGCTGCGTCACAGTCGCTGCGGCGGAAGCCGGCTTTGCGACCTCGATACGCTCGGGATTCTGCAGGAAGCGGTCCGCAAGCTTCTGGATCTCCGACGGCATGGTTGCCGAGAAGAACAGCGTTTGACGGGTGAACGGGATCATCTTGGCGATGCGTTCGATATCGGGGATGAAGCCCATGTCGAGCATGCGGTCGGCCTCGTCGATGACGAGGATCTCGACGCCGCTCATCAGGAGCTTGCCACGCTCGAAATGGTCGAGAAGGCGACCGGGGGTGCAGATCAGCACGTCGGCGCCGCGTTCGAGCTTGCGGTCCTGGTCCTCGAAGGAAACGCCGCCGATCAGAAGGGCGACGTTGAGGCGGTGGTTCTTGCCGTATTTCTCGAAATTCTCGGCGACCTGGGCAGCGAGTTCGCGGGTCGGTTCGAGAATCAGCGTGCGGGGCATGCGCGCACGCGCACGGCCCTTTTCCAGAAGCGACAGCATCGGCAGCACGAAGGATGCCGTCTTGCCAGTGCCGGTCTGCGCGATGCCGCAAATATCGCGGCGCTCGAGCGCAAACGGGATGGCGCCCGCCTGAATGGGCGTGGGGATCGTGTAGCCCGCATCCGTAACAGCGGATAGCACTTTTTGGCTCAAGCCAAGGTCAGCAAATGTCGTCAAAGGGAAAACTGTTTCCATTCCGTTCGGCCGAGCTCTGAACGAGTCGGCGGGATTGCATGCCGCAATGCAGCGCGACATAGCCCCGAATGGCCGGCAAGTCAAGAAATAGAGACGCCGCACCCATTGCAGAGTGAAGCGTTGGTTACCGGGCAGGAGTTACTTGATATAGGTGGCGAGTTTAAGGCCGGCATTCATGAAATATACTGGATCGACGGCATGGCCGTCCTGGCGCACTTCATAATGCAGGTGCGTGCCCGTCGAGCGGCCGGTGCTGCCGGCAAGGCCTATGACGTCGTTACGGTCGACCGTGTCGCCGACCTTGACCAGAACCTCCGACATATGCCCGTAGCGCGTTGAGATGCCGTTGCCGTGATCGATCTCGACCATGTTGCCGTAGCCGCCGGTCCAGCCGGCCGAAATGACCTTGCCGGGCGCCGTCGGGCGGATCCTTTCGCCGGGCGAAAAGCGGAAATCGATGCCGGAATGGAGCGCGAGGCGGCCAAGGAAAGGGTCGCGGCGGTTGCCGAACGGGCTGGTCACGTCCTTGCCAATAGCGGGATTGCGGAAGGGTAGGGATTCCGCGGTACTGCGCACAGCTTCGAGCCGGGTCAGCGCGCCGTCGAGCGCTGCCAGCGAATTGTTGAAGCCGTCGTTGCTTTCCGGCTCGACATAGGGGCCACCGACAGCATCGTCGTCGTCTTTCCTGGCAGCGGTCTCGGGCATCGGAATCTTGAAGCGGGTCAGCACCGTCTCGATGGCATTGGCGGCATTGCCGGCATCGCTCGTCAGCTGTTCGACACGGCTGCGCTGATCCTGTTCGACATCTTTGAGCGACAGCGTCACCTTGGAGAAGATGCGGTCGGCACGGTCGCCGACCGTGTCGGTGGCCGGCACATAGGCAAGCGTCGAATTGTCGGGCGTCGCATCGGCGGGCGCGCCACTCGCCAGCTGGTTCTCGATCGCCTCGATGCCGCTACGGTTAAGCGAAGCGCGCTTGTCCTTGGCATCGGGTGCATAGGACTGAACGGGCGAAGACGGCGTAGGCGGGGCGCCGTCCTTTTCCGTCAGGCCGGAGCTTTCGGCGCGGTCGAGCAGAGTGTCGAGCTTGCCATGGCGCGAGGTCAGCGCCATCTGCTGCTCCATCAGCTTGTCGACCTTGTCTTCCACCACCTGCTGGTCGAGAAGCTGGCGGGAGGTGATGCGGTCGACCTGGGCGCGAAGGGCGGCGATGCGATCTTCGTAATCATGCTGCATGCGGGCCTGGCGGGCCATGGTGGCGCCGATCAGGTCGTCGCGCAGCACGAGATAGGACGTGGCCAGGAGGTAGCCGATCGAGAAGACGCCGACGAAGCAGAAAGCCAGCGCTGCCATCCACGGCCGGACCGTCATATGGCGGACTTTGTCGCCGCTTGCGAGGATGAGGATATGTTCCTGCGCCCGCCTGCCGAATACCCGGTGCTGATGTCCGCTGTTCACGCAGGCTCTCCCGATTGATGCTCTACGCCTCTTTCGGAAATTAGACACCGTTATGGTTAATGAATGCTTTCGTTGCCGCCATTGCATCAGACATTTCAGGCACCTTACGCGTTGCTGATCGATGCCAGCGAGCGGTAGAAGGACGGCGTCAATCCGGCTTCGGCGCGGGCAAGGTCGTTGAAGGGCGGCTTCAGCGGTCCACGGAAATTGGCGCGCACCAGCTCCTGGAAGGCTTTTGCCGGATCGCGCTTCTCGCGGGCGCAGAGGAAGCGGAACCATTTGGCGCCGACGGCGACATGGCCTTTCTCGTCATTGTAGATGACGTCGAGCACCGCTGCACTTTCGAGATCGCCGGTCTGGCGCATCTTCGCCTGCAGCGACGGCGTGACGTCGAGGCCGCGGGCTTCCAAAATCAACGGCACGACGGCGAGCCTTGCCGTCAGATCGTTGCGCGTCGAATGGGCGGCCTGCCAGAGCCCGTCATGGGCGGGAAGATCGCCGTAATCAGCGCCGAGATCGTTGAGCCTGGCGCGCACCATGCGGAAATGCTTCGCCTCCTCGAAGGCGACCTGCATCCAGCCGTCGAAAAAGGAATTCGGCACCTGCTCGGTTGCGAATCGCGCGACGATATCGAGCGCCAGATCGACGGCGTTGAGCTCGATATGGGCGATGGCGTGCAGCAGCGCGATCCGCCCTTTGAGCGTATGCAGCGAGCGCTTCTCCACCTGGGTCGGCGGCGTCAGCACCGGTTTGTCAGGACGGCCGGGCCTGTCGGGCAGGGCGGCATCGAGCGGCGAGCGCAGCGACACCCGGCGGGCGAACCAGCGGGTGGCGCTTTCCTGCGCAAGCGCCGTCTTGCGGTCGAGATCGGCGGAGGAGATCGCATCGATGGCGCCGCCGCGCAGCGAGGTTATCGTGAGATCGCCAGTCACGCCGCCAGATTCCTCACGGCCTCGAGCACGGTTTCGGCATGGCCCTGCACCTTCACCTTCTGCCAGATGGTGGCGATCGTGCCGTCCTGGCGGATCAGGAAGGTAGTACGCTCAACACCCATGAAGTTGCGGCCGTACATGCTTTTTTCCTTCCAGACGCCATAGGCCTGCAGCGTCGTCTTTTCCTCGTCCGAGGCGAGCGCCACCGAAAGACGGTGCTTCTTGATGAACTTGTCATGGCAGGCGGCCGAATCGGGCGACATACCGATGACGGCAGCACCCGCCGCTTCGAACTCGGCTGCTAACGCGGTGAAAGCCAGTGATTCGGCGGTGCAGCCCGTCGTGTCGTCCTTGGGATAGAAGAACAACACGAGCGGCTTGCCGTGGAATTCGGCCAGCGAAACGCGGCCGCCGCCGTCGCGGGGAAGGTTGAAATCAGGGGCCGAAACGCCGATGCCGGGAACCGCCATTGGGAAAACCTTTCTTTTGCCGGGTTTGTGGATGACACTTTCTCTCCCCGAATTATATAGTGGACGGATACCCGTCCAGCATGGCCGGGTTCAATTCTTCAGTTAAAGGGAGAGCCCGAGGGCGCATGTCAGCCATCCGCGGCGAAAAGGTCACGTTTCGCAAGAAGGATATCGTTGCGCTGGACCGCTTGCCGTCCGCCCAGGCCGAGGATCCGATCATCGTCCATTGCCCGCCGCCGCGTTCGCCGATGCGCCGGACGGCGAAGCTAACCTGCGGATTTCTGGGACTGATCCTCGTTATTCTCGCTGGCATCGTTTTCACCGTCGAGAGCGGCATGTTCGACAAGCCGCTCTCGCAGCAGGCGCAGGCGGCGCTGAATGGCGTGGCCGGACCGCGCTACCGCGCCGAGGTCGGCTCCACCGTCATCCGTTTCACCTCGGATTTCCGGCTGGCGCTGGAAGCGCGCAACGTCAACATGATCGACCAGGAGAGCGGCCAGCACCTGTCGACGACGGGTTCGGTGCGCCTGGGGCTCGATCCGCTGCAGCTTTTCCGCGGCCGCATCGCCGTCGCGGACATCGAGGCGAAGGATATCGCGCTCGATACCGCGCTTCTGCCCTCCGGCAATGCCGTCAAGCTCGACGATCTGCGCATCGACGCCATGCCGGCGGCGATGGAGAAGATCTTCTCGCAGTTCGACATGTTCGACAGCATCGTGACGCGCGGCTCGACGAATTCGGTGCGCATCTCCGGCATCGACATCAAGCTTGCCGATACCGCCAACGGCCCGCTGTCGCTGGTCATCGACAATCTCGTCTTTGCCCATGCCGGTCCGTCCTCGCTGCAATTGACCGGCGAAGTCGCGCTCAATGGCGAAGTGGCGGAGCTCGACGTGCTGGCCGAGAAGGAAGACAGCCACGTGTCCAAGGTCGTGGCGACGCTCAAGCATGCCGACCTCACCCCGTTCGCGCTGAAACGCAACGATCAGGGCATGATCCGGCAAGGACTGAGCGCCTTTGCCGATCTGACAGTGTCGGCCACCCGAGCGCGCGATGGCGTGCAGCCGGCGCTGGCGGCGACGATCGATATCGATCCCGGCCAGATCTATGCGGATGGCGATCCGCAGCAGCTGTCGGGCGGGCAAATCAATCTCGTCTATGATTTCGCCAAGCAGACGATCGAGATCGCCCGGTCGAACGCTCGGTTCGGTGCGACCACGCTTCCCATCAATGGTGCGCTGATCGATCTCGATAAGCTCGACCCGCAGGCGGGCAAAGGCTTCGGCATCGACCTACTCGTCAGCGGCGGCACGGCAGCCCCCGGCGGCTCCGGCGAGCAGCCGCTCTCCTTCGACATCCAGGCGACCGGGCGCTACATGGTCGCCGGCCGCGAATTCCAGTTTCCCAACATGACCGTCTCCAGCCCGCTCGGCGCGCTCTACGGATCACTTGATGTCAAGCTCGGCGACAAATCGCCGGAGATTAGCTTCGCCGGCCAGTCAGCGCAGCTGCAGACGACAGCGATCAAGCAGCTCTGGCCGTTCTGGATGGCGCCCAAGGTGCGCACCTGGGTGCACGGCAATCTCTTCGGCGGCACCGTCACCAACGCCACCATATCCGTCTTCATTCCTTTCGGCAGGCTGGACGAGGCAGCCGGCGGCAAGGGCCTAAAGCTCGACGCCAACCAGATCCGCATCGGCTTCGACATCGCGGAGGCGCGGATGAACGTCGCCGGCGACATTCCGCCGATCCGCGACACGTCAGCACATTTCGACCTGACCGGCCCGGTTGCGACGATCGCGATCAAGAACGGTACGTCCTATTTCCCCTCCGGCCGGTCGGTCGGCCTCGGGCAGGGGACGTTCATCTTGCCCGCCACCTACGATAAACCGCTGATGGCCGATATCGATCTCGCGGTCTCCGGGGCGGCGGACGCCGTCGGCGAGCTTCTGACCTACCGGCCGATCCGGGTGCTGCAGCGCGCCGGCTTTACGCCCGACGATCTCAAGGGCCGGATCGAGGCGAATGTAAAGGCCCATTTCGGCCTGCTCTCCTCGCAAAACCCGCCGCCAGCCGAATGGACGGCGGCAATGAAGCTCACCGATATCGATCTTGCCAAGCCGTTTTCCGGCAGGATGATCAGTAATCTCGACGGCACGCTGAACGGCAATCCGAAGCGAATCACGCTTGACGCCAAAGCTCAGATCGACGGCGTCCCGGCCGATATCGATCTTACCGAACCGGTCGAGGCATCCGACACAGCGGCCAAACAACGGGTGATCACTGCGACCCTTTCCGAGGACCAGCGCAACAAACTGATACCCGGCCTTTCCGGCATCGTCGGCGGCAGCGTGAAGATGGTGCTGACGCGGATCGATGACGACCGACAGGACGTCCAGCTCGATCTCACCAAGTCGCTGCTCGAACTGCCCTGGATCGGTTGGGCGAAGGGCAGCGGCATTGCCGCCACGGCGGAATTCGAAACGTCCGGGCCGGCCGACAATACCCAGATCAAGAACTTCCGGCTGAAGGGCGACGGTTTCGGCGCCAATGGATCGCTGAACATCGGCAAGGGCGGGCTGATCTCGGCCGATTTCGACAGCGTCAAGCTCTCCTCGCTCGACGATTTCGCCCTGTCGGTCAAGCGCAGCAAAGGCAATTTCGACGTCTCGGTCTCCGGCGACAGCGCCGATGCGCGGCCGGTCATCCAGCGGTTGAAAGCGGGCTCGGACGGCGATGGCGATGGGGATGCCGGCACCACCGGTGTATCGGTGCGCGCCAGACTGAAAAACGTCATTGGCTTCAACGACGAGAAGGTCGGCAATTTCCAGGCGCAAATATCACTGCGCGGCGACAAGCTGCAGGCGCTCAATTTTTCCGCCGTTACCGACAGCGGCGAGGCCGTGGTCAGCCAGATGAAGGACGGCGGCGTCATCAACATCACCAGCGGCGATGCCGGCGCGGTATCGCGTTTCGCTGACCTCTACCAGCACATGCAGGGCGGCCTTCTCAATCTGGCGATCCGGCTCGGAGCAGAGGGCGGCTGGGACGGCTCACTCGACGTGCGCCGCTTCGCGATCGTCAACGAACAACGCCTGCGCTCGATCGTCTCGACACCGGTCGGAAATGAGCAGCGCAGTCTCAACGAGGCGGTCAAGCGCGACATCGATACTTCGTCGCAGCGCTTCCAGCGCGGCTTTGCCCGCGTCGTCTCGCGTAATGGCATGGTCGGCATCGAGAACGGCGTGCTGCGCGGCGACCAGATCGGCGCAACCTTCCAGGGCATCGTGCGCGACCGCAAGGGCAACATGGACATGACCGGCACCTTCATGCCGGCTTACGGCCTCAACCGCCTTTTTGCCGAACTGCCGCTGATCGGCGTCATCCTCGGCAATGGCAGCGACCGCGGCCTGATCGGCATCACCTTCAAACTCACCGGCAAGTTCGATCAGCCGAGCCTGCAGATCAACCCGCTGTCGATCATCGCACCGGGCGTCTTCCGGCAGATTTTTGAGTTCCAGTAGAAGGGAAGACTGGAACCGACCATGGACGGCCCGTGATCTCCTCTGGGCTAAATCTCCTTTCGCCTCAGAAGATAATCGAGACCGCCGACGCGATACCAGCGATAGCCGTATGCGTCGAGCATGACGGTATGAAGTCCTTTTTCATCTGCCTTGCTGCTTTCGCCATCGGCGATATCAATCAGTTGTCGGCCGTGTTCGCCTAAGTCGGTGTCGAAAGTCACTTCCGCCGGCCGCGCATGCAGATTGTGCAGGATCAATACGGAATTGCCGCGCCAGTCGTAACGAAGCGCCAGCACGCCGTCGTCACCGGTGTCGATCACGGAAAAGTCGCCCCAGCCGATCTCAGGAGCTTCCTTGCGCATCCGGATCATTCGCTCGGTCCAGTTCAGCAACGAGTTCGGGTCACGCCGCTGCTCGGCAACGTTGATATGCTGGAAGCCATAGGGGCCGTCCTTGATGACAGGCGAGATGGGCTTTTTACTTTTGGTGAATCCGCCCTCCGGTTCGGTCGACCACTGCATCGGCGTGCGTGCGCAATTTCGCTCGGGCAGGCACAGATCGTCGCCCATGCCGATTTCGTCGCCGTAGCGTATGACAGGCGTTCCGGGCAGCGAAAACAGCAGGCTGTAGGCCATTTCGATCCTGCGGTGGTCGCCGCCGAGCATCGGCGCCAGGCGACGACGAATGCCCCTGTCGTAAAGCTGCATGTTCTTGTCGGCCCCGAAAGCGGCAAATACCGCATTGCGCTGCTTTTCCGTCAGCCGGCCGAGGTCCAGTTCATCATGGTTGCGGAGGAAGAGGCCCCATTGCGCGGTCGCCGGGCGCGGTTTCGTCGCCTCCATGGCCTTCTTGAGCGGCCGCGTGTCGGCGCTGGCGAAAGCGTAAAACAGCGCCTGATTGACCTGGAAATTGAACATCATCTGCATGCGGTCGCCATCATCGCCGAAATATTCGAAATTGTCCTTCGGCAGGATATTGGCCTCCGCCAAAATGATGGAATCGCCCAGGCGCCACTGCAGGAATTCGCGAAATTTCCTCAGCATATCGAATTGTTCGACAGGCTTGGCAACGTCGGCGCCTTTCGTCGCGATGATGAAAGGGGCGGCATCCATCCTGAAGCCGGAGACACCGAGCTGGATCCAGAAGCCCATGATCTTGAGGATTTCCGCCTGCACCTCGGGGTTCGATGTATTGAGATCGGGCTGATGATCGTAGAAGCGGTGAAAATAATAAGCCTTTGCCTTGTCGTCATAGGTCCAGGTCGTCTTCTGGACGCCCGGGAAGACCATGCCCTGATCGGCATTATCAGGTTTTTTATCCGACCAGACGTACCAGTCGCGATAGCGCGAGCGTGGATCGCTCCTGGCGTCCTGGAACCAGGGATGATCCCTGGATGTATGATTGATCACCAGGTCGATCAGCACCCGGATACCGCGTTGCTTGGCGCCGTGGGTGAACTCGACGAAATCGCCGAGCGAGCCATAGCGCCGGTCGACATTGTAATAATCGGAAACGTCGTAACCGTCGTCGCGACCGGGCGACGCCTGGAACGGCATGAGCCAGATCGCCGTCACGCCGAGGCCGGAGAGATAATCGAGGCGCCGCATCAGGCCCTGAAAATCACCGACGCCGTCACCGTTCGCATCCATGAATGTTTCGACGGACAGGCAGTAAATGACAGCGTTCTTATACCAGAGGTCGTTGATCATGCCGGGGCTCCAATCCAATCTGGTCGCAAATCCCGGCGGGCGGAAAAGGTTCCGATAAAGCATTCGCTATGTGGGTCGCTAAGCTTCGCGGTAGAGACTGCGCGGGCTCATCCTCGACAAACCGCATTCAGCCAGGCTGACAAATCCGGCAGTGATGCTTTGCCTATTTTAGTGAAATCTGATGTACTATAGTGTCCCGACCAGGAAGCAACGGCCGGTGCAATGTCGGAGGATGCGATGCAGTGCGTGCGGGCAGTTTCTTTTTCATCGGCCGCCGTGATGGCGGTTACGATTGCCGACGTGTCGCTTTCTGCGGAAAAGAGCGCGCGGTTGAACTCGCAAGAGGCGGTCATCCGTTCCAACCACGTCCTGACGGTTCCTCTGGACGCGATGATGACGCCGCCGATTTTCTCGATCAGTTGGTGGTCGCGGGTGCAGTCCGCTTCCAGCGTCGATCCGCCTGGTTACCTTCTTAAGAGACCAGACGAAATGACGAAGAATACCGATGGGGAGCCGAGTGATCTTGCTCGCCGATCCGAATAGCGAGGCGAGGAAAAGCCGGCGAGGACGCCGGCTTCGATATCTGTACGGAATTGAAGCCGCTTACGCCGCGCGGCGGATCAGGATGTGTTTCTTCTTGCCGAGCGAGAGCTTGATGATGCCGTCGGCGGTGATTTCGCCGCTGCCGATCATCTTGCGTTCGTCGCTGACCGCCTCGTCGTTGATGCGGACCGCGCCGCCCTGGACGTGACGCCGAGCTTCGCCGTTCGACGAGGCAAGGCCGGCACGAACGATCAGCGACAGCAGGCCGATGCCGCCGTCGAGTTCGGTGGCGGGGATATCGACCGAGGGCAGATTTTCCGAAAGGCCGCCTTCCTCGAAGGTCTTGCGTGCGGTTTCGGCGGCTTGTTCAGCGGCCTCGCGGCCGTGCAGGATCGCCGTTACCTCGGTTGCAAGGATCTTCTTGACCTCGTTGATCTCCGAACCGCCGAGCGCCGAGAGCCGGGCGATTTCATCCATCGGCAGCGTCGTGTAGAGCTTCAGGAAGCGTGAGACGTCGGCATCCTCGGTGTTGCGCCAGTACTGCCAGAAATCATAGGCAGAGAGCATGTCGGCGTTCAGCCAGATAGCGCCCGTCGCCGACTTGCCCATCTTGGCACCCGACGATGTCGTCAGCAGTGGCGATGTCAATGCATAGAGCTGCGGTGTCCCCATACGGTGACCGAGATCGATACCGTTGACGATATTGCCCCACTGGTCCGAACCGCCCATCTGCAAGCGGCAATCGTAGCGTTTGGCAAGCTCGACGAAGTCGTAGGCCTGGAGGATCATGTAGTTGAATTCCAGGAAGGACAGGGATTGTTCGCGGTCGAGACGCGTCTTGACGCTGTCGAAGGACAGCATACGGTTGACCGAGAAGTGCTTGCCGACGTCGCGCAGGAATTCGAGGTAGTTCAGCGAGCGCAGCCATTCGGCATTGTTGATCATCAGCGCGTCCTTGGGACCGTCGCCGTAGTTCAGGTAATTGGAGAAGACGCGCTTGATCGAGGCGATGTTGCCTTCGATCGCATCGACGGTCATGAGCTGGCGCGCCTCTTCCTTGAAGGAGGGGTCGCCGACCATGCCGGTGCCGCCGCCCATCAGCGAGATGGCGCGATGGCCGGTCTTCTGCATCCAGTGCAGCATCATGATCTGGATCAGCGAACCGGCATGCAGGCTGGGCGCGGTCGGATCGAAGCCAATATAGGCCGTCACGGTTTTCTTCGCGAACAGGTCGTCGAGGCCGCTTTCATCGGAGACCTGATGAATGAAGCCGCGCTCTTTCAGCGTACGGAGGAAATCGGACTTGAACTCGTACATGGCCGCCTTCGTCTCTTGATATCTGCGCGCGCCCATCCGGGCCTCGCGCAAGTTCGTTGTTGTTGATCTGTCGCGGCGCGTTTAGCACTGTTTTTATAAAAGTGCATCCGGGAATCGCATGGGAGGCAAGCCTCATGGATGTCATCAGGACCGCGATCGGGCTGATGAGTGGCACGTCGATGGACGGAATCGACGTCGCGTTGATCAGGACCGACGGCCGCGGCTTCATCGAGCGCGGACCCTTCATGGGTGTGCCCTATGATGCGGATTTTCGCGGTCGACTCAAACGCGCGCTGGAAATCGCCCGTCCACTGAGCGACAGGAGCGAACGACCCGCTGAGCTTCGCGATATCGAGCTTGAACTGACGTTGCGGCATGCAATTGCCGTTACGGCATTTCTGGAACATTTCAGGCTTTCTGCCGATGGCGTCGATGTTCTCGGCTTCCACGGCCAGACGGTGCTTCATCGCCCTGATGAGGGACTGACGATCCAGATCGGCGATGGCGGGGAACTGGCGAAGAGAACCGGCATATCTGTGGTCTACGACATGCGCGCCAATGACATGGTTCATGGCGGGCAGGGCGCGCCGCTGGTGCCGGCCTATCACGCAGCACTTGCGGGAAAATTCCAGCAGGCGGGACAGGCGGTGTGTTTCGTCAATATCGGCGGCATCTCCAATCTCACCTTTATCGGCACCGACGGCCGGATATCGGCGTTCGACAGCGGGCCGGGCAATACGCTGATCGACCAGTGGGTGGAGATGCAAACAGGCAAAACCTATGACCCCGGCGGCGAGATCGGCGGACGCGGCAAGGTCGTCCCCGCCTTGGCGGAGCGTTATCTGCAAAGCCCGTTCTTCCGCGGCAATATCCGCCGTTCGCTCGACCGCGGCGATTTCGCGCCGCTTCAGCCGGAGGAGGCGAGCCTTGAAGACGGCGCCCGGACGCTGGCGCATGTCGCCGCCGCCTCGATCATCAAATCCGCCAGCTTCCTACCGGAGACCCCAGCGATCTACATCGTCTGCGGCGGCGGGCGGCTGAACGCCACTCTCATGGCAGAGTTCTCGGTCATGGCCGAAAGGTTGGGCTCGAGGGTGTTGACGGCCGAGGAGGCGGGCTTCGACGGCGATGCGATGGAAGCCGAGGCCTGGGCCTATCTCGCCGTCCGATCGCTGGACGGGCTGCCGCTGACATTTCCCGGCACGACGGGGGTGGGCGCCCCGGTCAGCGGCGGGGTGCTGGCAACGCCGTGAAAGAGCAAAGGATCATACTGAAGACGCCACGGCTGACCTTCGTCATGTGGGACGAAGGCGATGCGATCCTGGTGCAACAGCTGCATACGACGATGGCGACGACCCGATACCTGCCCGGCAACGTGCCGTGGAGCCTCCAAAAGGCTGAGGAACGGCTGCGCGGCTGGTTCGAGGAACAGGCACGTGACGGCACGACCAAATACAAGCTCCTCGCCGAGGACGGCAGCTTCGTCGGTCGCGCGGGGATTTCGAAGTTCAACGAGCAATTCGAACTCGGCTATTCCCTACGGGAGGAAGTGTGGGGCCAAGGCCTGGCAACCGAGGCAGCAAGCGTGCTCGCCGACTGGTTCTTCGAAAGGGAGCTTGCATCGGGCTTCATCGCCTTCACGCATCCCGAAAACATCGCCTCGCAACGTGTCCTCCGAAAGATCGGCATGCGCGAACGCGCGCCGATCCTGATCGATGGAGTGCTGGACACGGCTTTCGAACTGACCGCTGATATGCGGCCGGCAAAGCTCTAACTCTTTACGGCGACCGGCCGGACGTTGGATTCGCGTCCAGCCTGATTGCCCTCCTCGACGCCCCTGACCTGGGCGATGAAGGAGAACTTCTTGCGCAGGCCGAGGATCGGCTTCTCGATAAAATGCCAGGACAGCACCGCGACGGCGAGAGCCGATGGCAGGCCGACGAGATAGAGCGCCAGCGCACCATATTTCGGATAGAGGAAAACCGACGGGAACGAGCTGATCCAGATCTGCAAAAACGGGTCGTGATAGAGATAGACGCCGTAGGAATAGTCGCCTTTCCTGAAAAAGGCCGGGATGGGCACCTCGGACAGGCCGATGAAGACGGTGATGTAAACGAGAGAGGTGATAACCAAAGGCCGGTTCAGCACCGACTCCGTCGCTTGGCTGTCGAGGGTGAGAATGGCGATGACGCAAATCAGGCAGGCAGCGGCGAACAGCCAGCGGGAATGCGGAATGACCGCTTTGAACTGAAAGACGACGATGCCCATCATGAAGGCCGTGATCAGCTGCGAGCCTCGGCTCATGAACAGGAAGCGCGCGATAGGCTTGATCGAGCCCGGCAACAGATAGGGCATCTTCTGCACGATAAGGCCGATGACGATGTAGGCGATCGTCACCGCCAGCAGCTTGTAGCGTGTCTTGACGATGGCGGTGATCATCAGGAACGACATGATGATGTAGCAGAAGATTTCCCAGGGAACCGTCCACAGAGCGCCGTTGACGCGCTGGCTCGGATTATCCTGGAAGACGCCCGGCAGCTCGTAATGGATCCAGCCGACGATATTCAGGAAGTATTTGAAAAACCGCTGATCGGTAAAATATTCGGAGTGGTAAACGACCGTGATGATCGGCCCGATGATCAGCGAACAAACGACGATATCGACGGCAAGGGCCGGGACAATGCGCAAGCCTCGGTTGATCAGAAAATTCCGGAGGCTCAGGCGCTGGGCGCTGCCGGCGATCAGAAATCCGCTCAAAGCGAAGAACATCGGAACAAGAGCGTATTCAGTAAACCAGAATACTGACCCCCTGATGAAGTCATTGTTGTCGGTTAATAAAAAGGAATGGGTCAATACGATGGAAAAGGCGAGCCCTATTCGAAGGAAATCGAACCCCGGACCAATTCCCCTATACTCATCCAGGACTTCCCCGAACGACTTGGTCATTGCGGACCTCGCTTTTGTTAGGATCGCGAGGACCCTACCGCACTGCAACATGGATTGCAACACGATAGGTGATCTGTTCCGGCACAGCCGGCCCGGTTGTGTTCCGGACCGTCAAGGCATTGATAAGGCCGAGATTTGTAGTGTCAGCGAATCCGCTTGGCGGCCGGTTCCGGCACCAGTTCGCCGTTGAGGCGACGGTCGAGATAGTCCTCGCATTCGCCCATCAGCGTTTCCACCTGGCCGTTGAAGAAGTGGTTGGCATTGGCGACTGTGCGATGGGTAATCAGGATGCCCTTCTGGGTCTTCAGCTTCTCCACGAGGCCGTTGACATCCTTCTCCGGCGCGACCTTGTCGGCCTCGCCGTTGATGATCAGGCCGGAAGACGGGCAGGGCGCCAGGAAGGAAAAGTCGTAGGTGTTCGGCTGCGGCGCGATCGACATGAAGCCTTCGATCTCCGGCCGGCGCATCAGGAGCTGCATGCCGATCCAGGAGCCGAAGGAATAACCGGCGACCCAACAGGTCTTGGAATCGGGATGCAGGCTCTGTACCCAGTCGAGCGCCGAGGCGGCATCCGAGAGCTCGCCGGCGCCGTGGTCGAATTCGCCCTGGCTGCGGCCGATTCCCCGGAAATTGAAGCGCAGCGTCGTGAACCCGCGCTTCTGGAACATGTAGAAGAGCTGATAGACGATCTGATTGTTCATCGTGCCGCCGAACTGCGGATGCGGATGCAGAATGAGCGCGATGGGCGCGCTTTTTTCCTTGGAGGGCTGGTAGCGGCCTTCAAGACGGCCGGCTGGGCCGTTGAAAATAACTTCGGGCATTGGTACTCCGGGTTTTATTTCGCGTTCGCGCTGCGTTGGATGACAACATGACTTGACTAGTGTTGTCAGCTTTTCTAAAACGCAGTTTAGAACAATTCGAAACTTGCATGGCGATCCACGCATCGTGGAACGTGTCATAAGGCAAGCCCGGCGGAAATTTCAAGAAAAATGAACCGCGGCCGCTGAAGCAAGCTCGTCAAGCGCAGGACTGAAGATCATGGCGCCGCCACGCCTTTATCTCGACTGGAATGCCACAGCGCCGCTGCACCCCGCAGCACGCGCGGCGATCATGCGCGCCATCGACGTATTTGGCAATCCGAACAGCGTGCATGGAGAGGGCCGCGCCGCGCGCGCTGCCATCGAAGGCGCACGACGCAAGGTGGCAGCACTTGCCGGCACCGATGCCGGCAATGTGGTCTTTACCAGCGGCGCGACCGAGGCCGCGAATCTGGTGCTGACGTCGGATTTCCGCATGGGCCGCACGCCGCTTCGCCTTGGCCATCTCTATTTTTCGGCCATCGAGCATCCGGCTGTGCGCGAAGGCGGCCGCTTCACCAGAGAGAAGATGACGGAGATCCCGGTGACGGAAGCCGGCATCGTCGATCTCGATGCGCTCGGCCGCCTGCTCGATGCGCATGACAAGGCCGCCGGCCTGCCGATGGTCGCCATCATGCTTGTCAATAACGAGACGGGCATCGTTCAGCCGGTCGAGGAGGCGGCAAAGATCGTCCACGCCCATGGCGGGCTCTTCGTCGTCGACGCCGTGCAGGCGGCCGGCCGCATCGCGCTCGATATCAATCGGATCGGCGCGGACTTCATGATCGTTTCCTCGCACAAGATCGGCGGGCCGAAGGGTGCCGGTGCGCTCATCGCGCAGGGCGAAGCGCTGATGCCCAGGCCGCTGATTCAGGGCGGCGGGCAGGAGCGGGGTCACCGCTCAGGGACACAGAATTCGCTGGCGTTGATCGGCTTCGGCGCGGCAGCTGAAGCGGCGGTCGACGAACTCGCGGCACGCAATGCGGCAATCGGCGCGTTGCG
The DNA here is from genome assembly GCF_037002925.1 of Rhizobium aouanii. Taxonomy (NCBI): domain Bacteria; kingdom Pseudomonadati; phylum Pseudomonadota; class Alphaproteobacteria; order Hyphomicrobiales; family Rhizobiaceae; genus Rhizobium; species Rhizobium aouanii. The sequence goes on along the minus strand of NZ_JBAMYD010000017.1, from coordinate 117,496 downwards.
CGAGCGGCTCGAAGCCGGCATGCGTCAGGCGGCAGCCGATGTGATGATCCACGGCGAGGGTGGCGGGCGCGTCGCCAATACGATCTTCTTCACCCTGCCGGGGCTGAAGGCCGAGACAGGACAGATCGCCTTCGATCTCGAAGGCGTTGCACTTTCCGCAGGCTCGGCCTGCTCGTCGGGCCGGCTTGGCGAAAGCCATGTGCTGACGGCGATGGGACGTGACGCCAAGCTCGGAGCTCTGCGCATCTCGCTCGGTTTTTCGACGACGGAAGAGGATATCGACAGGGCGATTGCGGCTTTTGCCAAGATCGCCTGCCGGCGAAGATCGGCTGGCGAGGCGGCTTGAGCCGCGGCAAAACTTGCGGAAATGCAAATTTCCGCTTGCCAATCGGGCTGAAAAGTCCCTTTTGGCCTCCTACATCAGGGCAAGTAATTGCCCGACACGAAGGGCAGGACAATTGCCCGACATGAGGGGCAAGACAATTGCCCAAACGCTACAAGCTGCCGGACCTTGTATCCGGCGAGATTGGAGAATGAGATGGCTGCGGTGCAGGAAACAATCGACCAGGTGCGCTTGATCGATGTGGACCAGTATAAATACGGTTTCGAGACCGTCATCGAGATGGACAAGGCGCCGAAGGGCCTGTCTGAAGATATCATCCGCTTCATTTCGGCGAAGAAGCAGGAGCCGGAGTGGATGCTGGAATGGCGTCTCGAGGCCTATCGTCGCTGGCTGACGCTGGAAGAGCCGACCTGGGCGCGCGTCGACTATCCGAAGATCGATTTCAACGGCATCTATTATTACGCCGCGCCGAAGAGCACGCCGGGTCCAAAGTCGCTCGACGACGTCGATCCGGAGCTGTTGAAGGTCTATGAGAAGCTCGGCATCCCGCTGCGTGAGCAGGAGATCCTTGCCGGCGTCGAGAAGCCGAAGATCGCCGTCGATGCCGTTTTCGACAGCGTCTCGGTCGTTACCACCTTCAAGGCAGAGCTGAAGAAGGCCGGCGTGATCTTCATGTCGATTTCGGAAGCCATCCGCGAGCATCCCGATCTCGTCCGGAAATATCTCGGTTCGGTCGTGCCGACCTCGGACAATTATTACGCGACGCTGAATTCGGCAGTCTTTACCGACGGCTCCTTCGTCTTCGTGCCGAAGGGCGTTCGCTGCCCGATGGAGCTTTCCACCTATTTCCGCATCAATGAGAAGGGCACCGGCCAGTTCGAGCGCACGCTGATTATCGCGGAAGAGGGCGCCTACGTCTCCTATCTTGAAGGTTGCACGGCGCCGCAGCGCGACGAAAACCAGTTGCATGCCGCCGTGGTCGAACTGGTTGCGCTCGACGATGCCGAGATCAAATATTCGACGGTGCAGAACTGGTATCCCGGCGACAAGAACGGAAAGGGTGGCATTTACAACTTCGTCACCAAGCGCGGCGATTGCCGCGGCGACCGTTCGAAGATTTCCTGGACGCAGGTCGAAACCGGCTCGGCGATCACCTGGAAATATCCGTCCTGCATCCTGCGCGGCGACGACAGCCGCGGCGAATTCTACTCAATCGCCGTTTCGAATGGCCATCAGCAGATCGACAGCGGCACCAAGATGATCCATCTCGGCAAGAACACGTCGAGCCGCATCGTCTCCAAGGGCATCGCGGCCGGCGTTTCTAACAACACCTATCGCGGCCAGGTCTCGGCTCACCGCAAGGCGTCGAATGCGCGCAACTTCACCCAGTGCGATTCGCTGCTGATTGGCGACAAGTGCGGTGCCCATACCGTGCCCTACATCGAGGCGAAGAATTCGACGGCGCAGTTCGAACATGAGGCGACAACCTCGAAGATCTCCGAGGACCAGCTGTTCTACTGCCTGCAGCGCGGTATCCCGACCGAAGCGGCGATTGCGCTGATCGTCAACGGTTTCGTCAAGGAAGTGCTGCAGGAACTGCCGATGGAATTTGCCGTCGAGGCGCAGAAGCTGATCAGCATTTCGCTGGAAGGCAGCGTCGGTTAGCCGCAGTTTTCCGTCATCCTCGGGCTTGTCCCGAGGATCTACGCACGTATCCGGAAAGTGGGATGAGTGGTTTCGTCTACATGATGTCCGACAAACCACGAGGCGTGATCTACATCGGCGTAACGAGCGATTTGCACGGACGCATTTGGGAACACCGCAACGAAATCCAGAAGGGTTTTACGCAGAAATACAGAGCAAAGAATCTCGTCTGGTTTGAGCACCATCCGAACATCGTGTTGGCGATCCAGCGGGAAAAATCTCTGAAGCGCTATATGCGTGACTGGAAAATCAAGCTCGTAGAGGAGCTCAATCCGACCTGGATGGATCTCTACGAGCGGATCGATGAAATCGAGAATATCTATCGACCGCATCCGAATACGCGGGAGTGGAGCGATTATAATTGACGGCTTAGATCCTCGGGACAAGCCCGAGGATGACGGATCGAGACCGGTGCGAACGGTCTATCAGGCGGCACTTGAATCCGCTTTATGAACAGGAAGAACGAAATGCTTGAAATCAGAAACCTTCATGCCCGCATCGCCGAAGACGGCACCGAGATCATTCGTGGTCTGAACCTGACGGTGAAGGCCGGCGAAGTTGCCGCGATCATGGGGCCGAACGGCTCCGGCAAGTCGACGCTCTCCTATGTGCTGTCCGGCCGCAGCGACTACGAAGTCACCGAGGGTGACATTCTCTACAATGGCGAGAGCATCCTCGAGCTTGATCCGGCCGGACGCGCCGCCAAGGGCATCTTCCTTGCCTTCCAGTACCCGGTCGAAATTCCGGGCGTCGCCACCATGCAGTTCCTGAAGGTGGCGATGAACGAGCAGCGCAAGGCGCGCGGCGAGGACGAGCTGACGACGCCGGACTTCATGCGCCGCGTCAAGGATGCCGCCGGCAAGCTGCAGATCAACACCGAGATGCTGAAGCGGCCGCTGAATGTCGGCTTCTCCGGCGGCGAGAAGAAGCGCGCCGAGATCCTGCAGATGGCGCTGCTCGAACCGAAGCTCTGCGTGCTCGACGAGACCGATTCCGGCCTTGACATCGATGCGCTGAAGATCGTCGCCGACGGCGTCAACGCGCTGCGCTCGCCAGACCGTGCGGTCGTGGTCATCACCCACTACCAGCGCCTGCTCGACTACATCGTGCCGGATACCGTCCACGTGCTCTACAAGGGCCAGGTGATCAAGTCGGGCGACAAGACGCTGGCGCATGAGTTGGAAGCCAACGGCTATGCCGACATCATCGGCACGGCGGCCTGAGTTTCGGGTGGAAAGGACGACGTCCATGAACATGCAGACGACGAGCCGCCTGACTGCGGCTGAGACGGCGCTGATCGAGGCTTTCAACCAGCAGATCGGCGAGCTGCCGGGCAATGGCGCGGTGACGGCACTGCGCGACCGGCTTCTCGACGACCTGAAGAAAGCCGGCCTGCCGACGCGCCGCATCGAGGCCTGGCACTATAGCGACCTCAAGAACCTGCTGCGCACTGTCCCGCAGCAGGCGGGCGATGCCGGCTCGCAGGCTTTGGAGCCGCTCGTTGCCGACTCGACGGTGTTGGCAGTGATCCAGGGCCATTCCAACCAGAAGGCTACGGTCGACGGTCTTGGCGTTTCGGCCTATTCCGAACGTCTGCTTGACGGCTCTGCCGCAGGCGGGCTCGATGCGCTCGGCAGCGACGACGCGGTCGGCCGCATCAATGGCAGCTTCGTGCGCGATGGCTATGTCGTCGACGTGCCTGCTGATACCGAGCTTGAAAACCCCCTTGAAATCCAGTTCATCCATGCCGGTGGGCAGACACACACGCGCCTGCCTGTGTCCTTCGGCGCCGGCGTCAAGGCGACCGTCATCGAGCGTCACCGCACGGTGACCGGCGATGCAGCGCTGGTGTCCCATGTCAGCGACATTACCGTTCGCGAAGGGGCCGAACTGACCTGGATCATCCTGCAGCAGCAGGGGGCTGACGATACGCATCTCGGGCAGATCCGCATCGATCTGGGCGCTGACGCCAAGCTCCGGCTTTTCGTCATCAATGCCGGCGGCAGGCTGGTGCGCCAGGAGCTGCATATAAAGGTGACGGGCGAGGGCGCCGATCTGACCCTGCGCGGCATCAACCTGCTCGGAGCAGAAAGCCATACCGACGTGACGATGGTGCTCGGCCACGACGTGCCGAATACCGGCTCGACCGAAGTGATCCGCAACGTCGTCTTCGACCGCGCCAAGGGCGTCTTCCAGGGCATGATCCGGGTGGCGCCCGATGCGCAGAAGACCGATGCCAAGATGGCCTGCAACACGCTGTTGATGTCCGACGATGCCGAATTCTCGGTCAAGCCCGAGCTGGAAATCTTCGCTGACGACGTGCAGTGCGGCCACGGCGCCACGGTGACCGATATCGACGCCAACCATCTCTATTACATGATGGCGCGTGGCATTCCGGAGAACAAAGCGCGTGCGATGCTCGTCAACGCCTTCGTCGCCGAAATCGTCGAGGAACTGGAAGACGAAGCCCTGGTCGAGGCGCTGGAAGGCGTGATTTCGGCCTGGCTCGAAAAGCACGCCTGATCGGATATACCAATGGACAAGATAGCGCCGGCCACGCAATACGACGTCGAAGCCATCCGCCGGGATTTTCCGATCCTGGCGGAGAAGGTGCACGGCAAGCCGCTGGTCTATCTCGACAATGGCGCCTCGGCGCAGAAGCCGGAGGTGGTGATCGACGCCATCTCGCATGCCTATAGCCATGAATATGCCAATGTGCATCGCGGCCTGCATTATCTCTCGAATGCGGCGACGGACGCCTATGAGGCCGCACGCGAAAAGGTCCGGCGCTTCCTCAATGCGCCCTCGGTCAACGACATAGTCTTCACCAAGAATTCGACGGAAGCGATCAACACCGTCGCCTATGGCTGGGGCATGCCGAAGATTGGTGAAGGCGACGAGATCGTGCTGACGATCATGGAGCACCATTCCAACATCGTGCCCTGGCACTTCATCCGCGAGCGGCAGGGGGCCAATCTCGTCTGGGTGCCCGTCGACGACGAGGGCGCCTTCCATATCGAGGATTTCGAAAAGAGCCTGACGGAGCGCACCAAGCTCGTCGCCATCACCCATATGTCGAATGCGCTCGGCACGATCGTTCCCGTCAAGGAAGTTTGCCGGATCGCGCATGAGCGCGGCATCCCGGTTCTGATCGACGGCAGCCAGGGCGCCGTGCATCTGCCTGTTGACGTGCAGGATATCGATTGCGACTGGTACGTGATGACCGGCCACAAGCTCTACGGCCCGTCCGGCATCGGCGTGCTCTACGGCAAGAAGGAGCGGCTTTTCGAGATGCGGCCGTTCCAGGGTGGCGGCGAGATGATCTTCGAAGTCGCCGAGGACGTGGTTACTTATAATGATCCGCCGCATCGTTTCGAGGCCGGCACGCCGCCGATCGTGCAGGCGATCGGGCTGGGTTATGCGCTCGATTATATGGAGAAGATCGGCCGCGAGGCGATCGCCCGCCATGAGGCCGATCTTGCCGCCTATGCAGTCGAGCGGCTGAAATCCGTCAACTCGCTGCGCGTCTTCGGGACGGCGCCCGACAAGGGCAGCATCTTTTCCTTCGAGCTTGCCGGCATTCATGCCCACGACGTCTCGATGGTGATCGACCGGCAAGGTGTTGCGGTCAGGGCCGGCACGCATTGCGCCATGCCGCTCTTGAAACGCTTCGGCGTCACCTCCACATGCCGTGCATCCTTCGGCATGTATAATACCCGCGCCGAGGTCGATGCGCTCGCCGATGCGCTTGAATATGCGCGCAAGTTTTTTGCTTGAGGAGTGTCCGTGATGAGCCTGGACGAAAGCGAACAGAAGATCGACGTGCGCGAAGGCATCGTGCATTCCAGCATTCCGGCCGATGAGCTGGCGCGGTTGAGCGACGACGTTATCAGCGCGCTGAAGACCGTCTACGATCCTGAAATTCCTGCCGACATCTTCGAGCTCGGTCTGATCTACAAGATCGACATCGAGGACGACCGGATGGTGAAGATCATGATGACGCTGACCGCACCCGGCTGCCCGGTGGCCGGCGAGATGCCCGGTTGGGTCGAAAACGCCGTCGGCGCCGTCGAAGGCGTGTCGGGCGTCGAGGTTGCCATGACCTTCGATCCGCCGTGGACGCCGGATCGCATGTCCGAAGAGGCGCAGGTCGCCGTTGGCTGGTATTGACGTCCCGCGGTATTGATCCGTTTACCTCGGACGACTACATTTGAATCACGATGCACCGGATCTTAACCCCGGTTGCGGAAGGAGAATGAGCCGATGGGCTTTGCAATCATGAGCATGACGGACGGTGCTGCGGCCCGCGTCAAAGCGATCGTCGAGAATTCTGGGCCTGATGCCAAGGGCGTGCGCGTCGGCATCAAGAAGGGCGGCTGCGCCGGGATGGAATATACCATCGACCTGGTGACCGAGCCCAACGCCAAGGACGATCTGATCGAGCGCGACGGTGCCAAAGTCTGGGTCGAACCGTCGGCAGCTCTCTATCTCCTCGGCACAGAGATGGGGTTCGAGACGACGACGCTCCGCTCCGGCTTCACCTTCACCAATCCGAACCAGACATCGGCCTGCGGCTGCGGCGAATCCGTCGAGCTGAAGCCTGCCGATCTCGCGGCTCTTGCCGCACAGCGTCAAAGCGAGCCGGCGCATTCCTGATAGCTTCAGAGCGGCGGAAAATTCTCCGCCAGCAACTCTCCGATGAAACCGGGCGTGCTCAGTCGCGCTTGATGCTCATCAGCATTTCCCACATGTCGGCGCCAGTCTCGAAGACAACGGCGTTTGCCTTATAGCTCTGTTCGGTTTCAATCAGGTCGGTCAGTTCGGTGGCCGGATCGACATCTGACGCAGTCGGATTGACGACGGCCTGCACGCCGCCTGACGCAACGGAGGTGAGGCTGGTGTTCAGCCTGGCATAACCCGGCGTGCTGCTATTTGCGATGTTGCTGGCAATCGCGCTAACCCGCGTCGTCTGTGCCCGCATTCCCGAAAGAGCAGTGCTCGTAATACCCGATATGCTCATCAGCCGTTTCCCCAGAACTGGATGAAATTCTTGTACATGCAAGGGCTTAGGGAATGTTGAAGGCGTTGCGTTAGCAAAGACCTATAGGTTCGCGCATCTTCGCATCCATCTGTTCCGGATTGGCACGGAATGGGGTCGGGCGCGCGGAGCCATGGCCAGCTTCGTTATCGCGACGCCACCCAGTCGTGCCAATCGCTTTCGTCGCCGTTGAAGACGTTGAGGTCGATCTTGCCGTCGACGCCTTCGGAAAGGCCGGAGCCGGAATACTGCCAGAAGACCCACTTGCGGCCGGGGTAGACCTTGGAGGGATGAGCGGCCACCGAGCGCAGCCAGAAGGGATAGTTGAGCAGCTGACCCTTCAAATTGTCGCGGTAGAAATCCGGCGCGGTATAGATGATCGGGCGCTGACCGTAATGGCGCTCCAGCTTGTCCATGAAAACCTGCATCTTTTCCCGGACACGTGCGGGAGAGATGCGCCTCTTGCAGCTCGATTCGCCGTTCCATTCGACGTCGATGACGGGCGGAAGAGCGTTGGCTTCCCTTGGCACGTTGCGGATGAACCAGTCGGCCTGCTCACCGGCTGTCCGGCACCAGTAGAAGAAGTGATAGGCGCCGTGTTTCAGGCCGGCTTCCTTGGCCCGGCGCCAGTTCTTCTTGAACATCGGATCTAGGTGATCGCCGCCGTCGGTCGCCTTGATATAGACGAAGTTCGCACCTTGCCGCCGCAACGTCTCCCAGTCGATTTCGCCCTGCCAGCGCGACACGTCGACGCCGTGCACGGCAAGCTTTCTCGGCGAAGTGGAACCGAAGTTGATCGGCTTGGCATCGCGGAAGCGGTGGCCGTAAATTTGTCCGCGTGTCGGCGATCTCGTGCCGACATCGGGCATTGCATTACCGGCGGGATTGGACGGCATCAGCAGCGCGACCGGCTTATCTGTCGGCAGCGGCATCCCGACCGGCCTGTCGGCGGGCACGAGCGCCTGCGGAACCTCTCCCGCCCAGCGCAACGCCTGCTGCGGCGGGCTTGCCTGCGGCGCAGGATCACCAACGGCGGTGGCAGGAATCGGGCCGCTCGGCTGGGCGATGGCATTGGTCGTTTCCGGTGACGGCACGTTGCCCAGCACATCTTCGGCGCCCGAACTGGCAGCGCATCCCGACAGGATCAGGGCGGCGAGGAGGATTGCTGGCACTGCCGATGGACGCATAGGAACCTGCACGCAGAACAAGGGATCGACGGAGATCCATGTTCATGGAAGCCGCCTTTGTGAATTGCTAACAGAGACTTGCTAAGAAAGGTTAAATTTGATCCTTGTGCGCGGAAATCCTCCATGTCGATGTCGCCATTCTCGCGCACCTCCATCCGAAACAGCCTCAGCGACTGGCTCTCATACCCGCAATCAGAATATCGATGAGTTGCCTTGCCGCATCCCGCCAGGCGGGGCCACTGCTGATGCTCGCGCCGCCCGCCAGGGCGCGCAGGATATCGAGCGGGTCCATCGCCAGACGGATTTCACCGGTGGCGACTGCGCGATCCACCAGCAGATTGACGGCACCTATGATCAAATCGGCAGAACCGGCATAGAGCTCGGAGGTGCCGCCGACCAAAGAATCCAGCACTTCGGACATGCCGTGTTTGGTCACGACATAATCCACGAACTGCACCAGCCACAGGCGAAGCGCTTCGACAGGCGGATGTATCTCGGCAAGGCTTTTGGCGGCAGCGGCAAGCTGCGCCGTCTCGTTGCGGTAGATGGCGGAAACCAATGCATCGCGCGTCGGGAAATGGCGATAGAGCGTGCCGATGCCGACGCCGGCGATGCGGGCGATTTCCTCCAGGCTGGCGCTGGAACCCTTGTCGGCAAAGATGGTCTTTGCCGTTTCCATCAGCAGAAGACGATTGCGTTCGGCATCCGCACGCGGCTTTCGGACGGTGGGCTCGTCACTTTTTTCGGCCATTTCCGAGAAGTCCCCTTGATAAACGGAGGATGCCTCCATATTTATCTGGAGGCATCCTCCTTTTATTTCATTTGAGGCCGGCGGGCAATGGTCCACCAGCCTGGAGCGGTGCGTCCATAGTCAAGGAGATAATCATGAGTGGACCTTTTGGCGCGACATCAACCACCGATGAGGTGCTCGCCGACGTCGATCTCAAGGGCAAGCGTGTTCTGGTGACGGGTGTTTCGGCCGGCCTCGGCGTGGAAACCGCGCGCGTGCTGGCAGCCCATGGTGCGCAGGTGACGGGTACGGCACGCGACCTTGCAAAGGCGAGGGCGGCAACGGAAGTCGTGCGCGCCGGTGCGGCCAATGGCGGCAGCGTTGATATCGTCGAGCTTGATCTTGCCTCTCTGGCAAGCGTGCGCGCCTGCGCCGATGCGCTCATTTCGGATGGCCGCCCCTTCGATGTCGTCATTGCCAATGCCGGCGTGATGGCCGCTCCCTTCGGCCGCACCGCCGATGGCTTCGAAACGCAGTTCGGCACCAACCATCTCGGCCATTTCGTGCTGGTCAACCGCATCGCACCGCTCGTCAAATCGGGCGGCCGAGTGGTGATCGTCGCATCCTCGGGCCATCGCATGGCACCTTTCAGCCTCGATGACCTCAATTTCGAGAGCAAGACCTATGAGCCCTGGGCGGCCTATGCCCAGTCGAAAACCGCAAATATCCTGTTTGCGGTGGAACTCGACCGGCGCCTCAAGGAGCGCGGCATCCGTGCAACGGCACTGCATCCCGGCGGCATCCAGACCGAACTCGACCGTCATCTCGACCCTGATATGATTGAAGGCATGATAACGCAGATCAACGCAGCACTCGCCGCCGAGGGCAAGCCGCCCTTCCAGTGGAAGACGATTCCTCAGGGTGCGGCTACCTCCGTCTGGGCAGGTTTCGTCGCCCCGGCAGACGTGGTCGGCGGCAGATATTGCGAGAATTGCCACGTCTCCGAAGTGACGGATGCGGAGATCAGCCCGATTTCCGAAGGCGTGCGCACCTACGCGCTCGATCCCGAGACGGCCAGGGCATTGTGGGCCAAAAGCGAGGATATGGTCGGCGAGCGCTTTTAGAGCATGATGCCGAAAAGTGTAAGCGGTTTTCGGACGACATCATGCTCTAACTATATAATGTAGAACAGGATTCAGATTTTAGGCCGACCCGGCCTAAAATCATCCTGTTCTAGGCCGCAAACCGGCACGCTTCGACGCTGAACCTGGATCGGCTGCTAACCAGACAGGTTATCCGCACATGTCCATCAGAATTAGGAAAGCCCCTCCCATGATGGAAGGGGCTTGGATTGCTCGGCCCTTCGCTACAGCATCAGGCTTGACCGCTATTCGGCGGCCTCGGCGTAGCTTTCCACCGGCGGGCAGGTGCAGATCAGGTTGCGGTCGCCGTAGACATTGTCGACGCGGTTGACCGGGGACCAGTATTTGTCGACGCGGAAGGCGCCGGGCGGGAAGCAGGCTTGTTCGCGCGAATAGGGCCGGTCCCATTCGCCGACGAGATCTTCCACCGTGTGCGGGGCGTTCTTCAGCGGGTTGTTCACCTTATCCATACGACCATCCTCGATGGCGCGGGCTTCCTCGCGGATCGCCAGCATCGCTTCGCAGAAACGGTCGAGTTCGGCCTTGGTCTCGCTTTCCGTCGGCTCGATCATTAGCGTGCCGGCGACCGGCCAGCTCATGGTCGGGGCATGGAAGCCGCAATCGATCAGCCGCTTGGCGACGTCGTCGACGGTGACGCCTGAGCTGTCGACCAGCGGACGGGTGTCGATGATGCATTCATGCGCGACACGGCCGGCCTCCGACTTGTAGAGCACGTCATAGGCACCCTTCAGCCGGGTGGCGATATAGTTGGCGTTGAGGATCGCCACCTTGGTCGCCTGCGTCAGGCCTTCGCCGCCCATCATCAGGCAATAGCTCCAGGAGATCGGCAGGATCGAGGCGGAGCCGAAGGCGGCGGCCGAGACCGCACCCGAGCGGCCGTCGGTTTCCGGATGGCCGGGCAGATAGGGAGCCAGATGCGCCTTGACGCCGATCGGGCCCATGCCGGGTCCGCCGCCGCCATGCGGAATGCAGAAGGTCTTGTGCAGGTTGAGATGTGAAACGTCGGAGCCGATGTCACCGGGGCGGGACAGGCCGACCATGGCATTCATGTTGGCGCCGTCTAGATAGACTTGGCCGCCATGCTCATGCACCAGATCGCAGATTTCCTTGACGGTCTCCTCAAAGACGCCGTGCGTCGAAGGGTAGGTGATCATGCAGCAGGAGAGGTTTGCCGCATGCTGCTCCGCCTTGGCGCGGAAATCGTCGAGATCGATATCGCCGTTATCACGCACCTTGACGACCACCACCTTCATGCCGACCATCTGGGCCGAGGCCGGGTTGGTACCGTGCGCCGAGGTCGGGATCAGGCAGACGTCGCGATGACCGTCGCCATTGGCGATATGAAAGTTGCGGATCGTCAGCAGGCCGGCATATTCGCCTTGCGCACCGGAATTCGGCTGCATGGAGAAGGCGTCGTAGCCGGTGACGGCGCAGAGCTTTTCGATCAGGTCGTCGATCATCTCGCGGTAGCCGAGCGCCTGGTCGGCTGGCACGAAGGGATGGATGTCGGAAAATTCCGGCCAGGTGATGGGAAGCATTTCCGCCGTCGCGTTGAGCTTCATCGTGCAGGAGCCGAGCGGGATCATCGAGCGGTCCAGTGCCAGATCCCGGTCGGAAAGCCGGCGGATGTAACGCGTCATCTCGCTTTCGGCGCGGTTCATGTGAAAGATCGGATGGGTGAGGTAATCGCTGGTTCTGAGCAGACCCTTCGGCAAGCGGTAGGAAGGCTCGAAATCGGCAATGGTGAAATTGCCGCCGAAGGCGCGCCAGACGGCTTCGAGCGTCGCCGGCCGGGTGCGTTCGTCGAGGCTCATGCCGATTTTGGTTTCGCCGACCTTGCGCAGATTGACGCCTTCGGCAACGGCGGCTCGCAGGATGAGGCCCTGCATATGGCCGACTTCGACGGTGATCGTGTCGAAGAAGGCATCAGGCTCAACCTTGTAGCCAAGCTTTTCCAGGCCCTTGGCCATCAGCACGGCTTTCTGGTGTACCTGCTGGGCGATCGCCTTGATGCCCTTCGGGCCGTGGAAAACGGCGTACATGGAGGCCATGACGGCCAGCAGCACCTGGGCGGTGCAGATGTTCGACGTCGCCTTTTCGCGGCGGATATGCTGTTCGCGGGTCTGCAGCGACAGGCGATAGGCGCGGTTGCCGCGGGCATCGACGGAGACGCCGACGAGGCGGCCGGGCATGGAGCGCTTGATGGCATCCTTGACCGACATATAGGCGGCATGCGGGCCGCCGTAACCGACCGGGACACCGAACCGCTGCGAGGATCCGACGGCAATGTCGGCACCCATTTCGCCGGGCGATTTCAGCAACGTCAGCGCCAGGATATCGGCGGCGACGATCGCTATGGCGCCGGTCTGATGCAGGCGCGAGATCAGGCCGGTAAAATCATGCACGTGACCGTGCGTGCCGGGATACTGGAAGATCGCGCCAAAGACGTCGACAGGATCGAGATCGGTGAAGGGATTGCCGACGATGACGCTCCAGCCGAGCGGCTCGGCGCGGGTGCGGATGAGGGCGATAGTCTGCGGATGGCAGTCGGCATCGACGAAGAAAGCCTTCGCCTTCGACTTGGCGACGCGTTCGGCGATCGCCATGCCTTCGGCGGCGGCGGTCGCCTCGTCGAGCAGCGAGGCGTTGGCGACGTCGAGGCCGGTGAGGTCGCAGATCATCGTCTGGTAGTTCAGCAGCGCTTCCAGGCGGCCCTGGCTGATCTCCGGCTGGTAGGGCGTATAGGCGGTGTACCAGGCCGGGTTTTCCAGGATGTTGCGCTGGATGACCGGCGGCGTAATCGTGCCGTAGTAACCCTGGCCGATCAGCGAGACCAGCACCTTGTTCTTGTTGGCGGTCTCGCGCAGCTTGTCGAGTGCCTCGCGCTCGGTCATCGGCGCGCCCCAGACGAGCGGCGCCTTCTGGCGGATCGAGGGCGGCAGCGTCGCGTCGATCAGGCCATCGAGGCTGTTATAGCCGATCACCTTCAGCATATCGGTCATCTCGGCCGGCGAGGGGCCGATATGGCGGCGATTGGCGAAATCGTAGGGCTGATAGTCGGTGAACTGGAATTCTGTCGGCGTCGTCATTACGCAGTGAGCTCCTTGTAGGCCGCCTCGTCGAGCAGGCCATCGGCGTCCGCAGCATTTGCAAGCTTCAGCTTGAAGAACCAGCCGGCGCCCTGAGGATCGGAATTGACGAGCGACGGATCTGCAACGATGGCCGGATTGACCTCGGTGATCTCGCCATCCAGCGGACAATAGACGTCGGAAGCAGCCTTGACGGATTCAACGGTCGCGGCATTGCCGTTCTTGGAGAAGGTCGCGCCGACTTCCGGCAGTTCGACGAAAACCAGGTCGCCGAGCTGCTCGACGGCATAGGTGGTGATGCCGACCGTCGCAACGCCGCCTTCGATCTTCAGCCATTCGTGTTCTTCGGTAAATTTCAGCATTGTTCGTCCTCTCTGGAAAAGGTTTAGCGTTTGTAGGTCGGTGTAACGAAGGGCAGGGCGCTAACGGTGGTCGGCAGATATTTGCCGCGCACCTCGGCATAGACGAGCGTGCCTGCCGCAGCATGGGAGAGCGGCACGTAACCCATGGCGACGGGACCTTCGACGCTGGGGCCGAAGCCACCCGAGGTGACTTCGCCGATTTCGACCTTGCCCTCGGCATCGGCATAGAGCTTGGCATGGCCGCGCACCGGCGCCTTGCCTTCCGGCTTCAGGCCGACGCGGCGGCGTGCGGCGCCGTTTTCGAGTTCGGACAGGATGCGGCCGGAGCCAGGGAACCCACCGGCGCGCGCGCCGTTGCCGCGTCGTGCCTTCGGCATGGCCCATTCCAGCGCCGCCTCGACCGGCGAGGTGGTCGTGTCGATATCGTTGCCGTAGAGGCAGAGGCCGGCTTCGAGGCGCAGCGAATCGCGGGCGCCGAGGCCGATCGCCTGGACGTCGGGATGTTCGAGCAACCGCATGGTGACATCCACGGCCTTGTCTGATGGAATCGAAATCTCGAAGCCGTCTTCGCCGCTATAGCCGGAGCGCGAGACCAGACAGGAAACGTCGTGCAGGCGGCAGTGGCGCACATCCATGAATTTCATCGCCGCAACGTCGGCCCAGAGTTCGGCAAGAACCGCAACCGCACGCGGCCCCTGCAGCGCGATCAGGGCGCGATCTAGAAGCGTGATGTCGCACTGGTCGCCGATATGGGTCTGCAGATGGGCGAGATCGGCCTCCTTGCAGGCAGCGTTGACGACGACGAAGAGGTGGTCGTCGAGATGGGCGATCATCAGGTCGTCGAGAATGCAGCCGGTGTCGTCGGTGAAAAAGCCGTAGCGCTGGCGGCCTTCGGCAAGGCCTAGGATATCGACGGGCACCAGGCTTTCGAGCGCCAGCGCCGCATCCTCGTAGCTGCCCGACTTCGCCTTCACGATGACCTGACCCATGTGGGAGACATCGAAGAGGCCGGCTTCGGCGCGGGTATGAAGATGCTCCTTCATCACGCCTGCGGGATATTGCACCGGCATATCGTAACCGGCGAACGGTACCATGCGGGCGCCGAGCGAAAGATGCAGGGCATGCAGCGGGGTTTTCTTCAGGGCAGCAGTATCGTCCAAAAGACGCCTCCGGGGTTTGCGCCTTGTCGCGAAGGCGCGGGCTCAAATCTGAAGGCGCGGCTGCGCACTTCTCTCCTGAGCCCCCTCTGTCCCTTTGCCTGAGATTGTTATCCCTTCGGCGAGCGTTTCGAAAACGCTTCTCTCCAGAGTTCCGTCTGCCCCTTGCTGGTCCTTTTGCCTGAGAGTTTCCGGGGCGGTTGCTCCTTCGGCACCGGTGGCGAAAGCACCGGCTTCTCCCAACAAGGTTGGCGCAATTATCCGGCGGGTGCGGCGCTTGGCAAGGCCAAATGTCGTGACCGGACAATTTTTTGTCGCCATATAACGGCTGAGCCCTGATCTACGGCAATCTGCTTTTGCATTTCGCGGGGAAACCGGCTATCGCGACATGCTGTTGAAGGGGATCTTATGCGGCAGACCGGACTGAAAGCGACGCTCTTCCTGCGCATGCTTTGCGCATTGAGCCTGCTTTTGCTCGGCCTTGCCCATCAGGCGCCGCAGGCCGTCGCCTCCGAAGGCTACGATGCCGCGGCCTATGTGCTGCCCGATGGCACTTTCGCCTCGCTCTGCGTCACCGTGAAGGACGCCGACGGTAAGACCTTCGCCTTCAAGCCGAATTGCGAAGCCTGCCGACTGTCGGCCTCCGTCATCCTGCCGATGCCGGATGCGGGCTCCTGGCTCGAGCGCAAATTCGCCTCACTGATCAACGCGCCGATCGAAACCTTAGCCGTTGCCAGCGCAAGCGCTGTCAGCCGGGCGAATTCCCGCGCGCCTCCCATCCTCGCCTGATCTGCCTTCGCAATCCAGATGCAGCATGCCGGTCCGCCCGAGAGACGTCCGCGACCGGCGAGGAGATATCCGATGAAAACCATCAACACATTTGGCAAGACATTCGGGTTTGCCGCCCTTCTTTCCGCGACCGCCTTTGCCAGCGCCGAGGCCCATGTGACCTTCCTCGACAGGGAGGCCACACAGGAAAGCACCATTCTCGCGACGCTGCAGCTGCCGCACGGCTGCGACGGCAAGGCGACCACGGAAGTGCGGGTCAAGCTGCCCGAAGGCTTCGTCTTCGCCAAGCCGCAGCCGAAGGCCGGCTGGGAGCTCGAGGTGATCAAAGGCGACTACCAGAAGACCTACGACAATCACGGCGACAAGGTGAAGACGGGCGCAATCGAAATGCGTTGGAAGAACGGCAATCTCTCCGACGATTTCTACGACACCTTCGTCATCCAGGGTAAGGTATCGGGCGTCGAAGCCGGCACCTCGCTCGCCTTTCCGGTGACGCAGATGTGCGGCGACACGGTCGAGGCCTGGGATCAGGTGGCCAAGGAAGGGGGCGACGCTCATGGACTGAAAAGCCCGGCGCCGCTTTTGAAGGTCGTTGCCGGCGAAGATCATGGTCACGATCATGACGATATGGCCGGCATGGACATGTCTGCTATGGCGGGCGCGGACATGTCAGGCAAGGGGGCCGCACCGGCCGGCGAAACGGTCAAGGCGGGTGATCTCGACATCTCCGGCGGGTTCGCCAAGGCAATGCTGCCCGGCCAGCCGGTCGGCGGCGGCTTTTTCACGGTGAAGAATAACGGCCAGACGGACGATCGCCTGGTGTCCGTCAGCTCGCCCGCAGCTGGTGAGGTTCAGATCCACGAGATGGTGACGAAGGACAATGTCATGCGGATGCGCCAGCTGAAGGACGGTATCGCCATCGGTGCCGGCGAGATGGTCAAGCTCGAGCCCGGCAACCTGCACCTGATGTTCCAGAAAGTGAAGACGCCGTTCAAGCAGGGCGATACGGTGCCGGTGACGCTGACCTTCGAAAAGGCCGGCAAGGTCGATCTGGTCCTGCGGGTGCTGTCCGCCCAAGGCAAATGAAGTAGACTGATTAAACAGAAAAGCCTGCGACTGTAACGGCAGTCGCAGGCTTTCATCTGGAAGACGATGACCTCAGAAGTCTTCGTAGGATCGCAGCGCCTGTTTCAGGCCGGCCTGCGGCTGGCGGTTGCCTTTGGCCATCAGGTCGAGGGCCACTTCGGTCGACTGGATGATGCTGGAGGGCTCGTCTATTTCCTGAGTGCCTTCGGCCTTCAACTGCCGGTCGGCAACGCGGCGCGCATCGCGGGCGGCGGTGCTCGTTGCGACACGCTGCGGAATTCGGAGCGAGTCGAAGGCAATGGCGGCGGTGCTCGCCGATATGGACAGGAGCTGGGTCATGCTGTCAGGGTATCGGTACGACCTTGGCGCCATTATAAAAAAATCATCGGCATTTTACCGGATGGTAAGAATTCATTCCTTCCCGATTGGAATCGCTGCAGAGTTGCGATAAATCCGGCCGATGATCCAGGCTCTTCTCGTCGCCGTCGGCGGCGCCATCGGTTCTCTTCTCAGATATTATGTCGGCCAGTGGGCGCTGAGACTCATGGGTCCGGCATTTCCCTGGGGCACGCTCGCCGTCAATGTCGTCGGCTGCTTCGTCATCGGCGTCTTCGCCGAGCTGATCGCGCGGAAGTTCAACGCCTCGGTGGAGCTGCGCCTCCTGCTGATCACCGGCTTCCTCGGCGGCTTCACCACCTTCTCGGCCTTCTCGCTGGATGCCATCTCGCTATTCGAGCGCGGCGAGGCCGTCGCCGGTGGTATTTATATCGCTGCGAGCGTCGGGCTTTCGATGGCGGCCGTCATCGCCGGGCTTGCCGTCATGCGCGCTTTGGCCTGATTTCTTTTCCGGTTTCCGTTTTGCATGAAAATGCTCTAAAGGCTGCGGCAAGAACGCCGGCTCGGCCTGCGCTGCAATTTCCGAAAGATTTTTTATGGCTGGCATAGAACATATCAAGGTTGAACCCGACGAAGCCGGCATGCGGCTCGATCGCTGGTTCAAGGTGCACTTTCCCGGGCTCGGCTTCGGTCCGCTGCAGAAGCTCTTGCGCTCCGGCCAGGTGCGCGTCGACGGTGGACGTGTCAAATCGGATGCGCGCGTGCAGCCCGGCCAGACGGTGCGCGTGCCGCCGATGGATGTCGATGCCAAGCTGAAATCCGGACCGATCGCTGGCAAGGATCTCAAACATTCGACGGATTTCCAACTCTTGTCCCGCATGGTGCTGCACGAGGACGAAAAGGTAATCGTGCTCAACAAACCCCCTGGTCTTGCGGTACAGGGTGGCTCGGGTGTGGCCAGGCATATCGACCAGATGCTCGAAGCCTGGACCAGCCCGAAGGGCGAGAAGCCGCGGCTCGTCCATCGCCTCGACCGCGACACTTCGGGCGTTCTCGTCATCGCCCGCACCCGTGGTGCAGCGCAGAAGCTGACCGCGGCGTTCCGCGAACGCGACACCAAGAAGACCTACTGGGCGCTTGTCAAGGGTGTGCCGCGCAAGCACGAGGACAAGATCTCGACCTGGCTCGTCAAGGAGCCCACGATCGATGGTGACCGCATGCGCATCGCCAAGCACGGCGAGGACGGCGCCGATCATGCGATTTCCTTCTACCGCGTGCTGGAGACGGCGGCACAGAACCTCGCATGGCTGGAGATGGAGCCCTATACCGGCCGTACCCACCAGTTGCGCGTCCATGCCCTGCATATCGGCCATCCGATCATCGGCGATCCGAAATATTTCGACGACGATCCGAATTGGGATTTTCCAGGTGGCGTCCAGAAGAAGCTGCATCTGCACGCGCGTCACATCGACATTCCGCACCCCTCCGGTGGCCGCCTGCGTGTCAGCGCGCCGCTGCCGGCGCATATGGTGCAGACCTGGAACCTTCTCGGTCTCGACCTTGCCGGCGCTGAAAGGGACAGCGAATGAAACTTGCCCTTTTCGATTGCGACGGCACGCTGGTCGACAGTGCTGCGCTGATCCACGAAACCATGCGCAGGACCTTCGACAAGTTCGGCAGGCCGGAACCGCGGTTTGAAGACACCAAGGCCATTATCGGCCTGTCCCTCGATATCGCGATCGCCCGCATGCAGGGCAGGCCGCATGTCGAGCAGCAAGACATCGACATGACAGCGCATTACAAATCGCTGTTCTCGATCGTGCGTCAGGATCTCGATTACAAGGAACCGCTGTTTCCCGGCATCCGCGAAATGATCGATCTACTGACTGGGCGAGAAGACCTGCTGATCGGCGCGGTGACGGGGAAATCCAGGCGCGGACTCAATCTGGTGATGGAGACGCATGGTTTCGACAAGCATTTCATCGTCGCGCGCACCGCCGACGATTGCCCCTCCAAGCCGCATCCGGCCATGGTGACGGAATGCTGCGATGAAACCGGCATGAATGCCACTGACACCATTGTCATCGGCGATGCGGTTTACGATATGCAGATGGCCAAGGCTGCCGGCGCCAAGGCGATCGGCGTTGCATGGGGCTATGCCAGCGTGGATGAGCTGATCGCCAACGGCGCTGATGCGATCGCCTACCATCCGAACGAGATATTGCGTCATTTTTCCTGAGGTGAGCCCATGCGCGATCTGCTGAACGACCTTTCCGAAGGCCTGAGCCATCCCGATCCCATCCGCCGCGCGCAGATCCAGATGAAGAAGCCGCTGCCGAAGCGTTTCTATACCGATGTCTCCATAGCCGAGCACGAGGGCGGTTTTGCGATCACGCTCGACGGCAAGATGGTGCGCACGCCGGCGCGCCAAGTTCTGGCCGTGCCAACTGAGGCCCTCGCACAGCTTGTCGCCGCCGAATGGCAGGCGCAGGGCGATGAGATCAATCCCGTGAGCATGCCGGTGACCCGGCTGGTCAACACCGCACTCGACGGCGTTGCCGCCAACGCGCAGGCGATCTTCGAGGATATATTGCGCTTTTCATCCAGCGACCTCATCTGCTACCGCGCCGAGGAGCCGGAACTGCTGGTCGAACGCCAGGCCGAACGCTGGGATCCGGTGATCGACTGGGCGGCGACCGATCTCGGCGCCCGCTTCATCCTCGTCGAAGGAGTGATGCCTCATGAGCAGCCGCGCGAGGCCATTGCCGCCTTCGCCGTCACACTCGCGAGATATGATAGCCCGATGGCGCTTGCCGCCCTCCACACAGTCACCACGCTGACCGGCTCGGCAATCCTGGCGCTCGCCTTTGCCGAGGGCCGGGTGACGGTGGAGGAGGCCTGGTCGCTTGCCCATCTCGACGAGGATTGGACGATCGAGCATTGGGGCAGCGACGAGGAAGCCGAGGAGCGGCGGGCCAAGCGCTTTGCCGAGTTCAAAGCCGCAGCCGATGTTTTTTTCGCCCTAAGCGCCTGAAACATATTGCCTTCCAATGCATTATGACGAAGTCTGCGACTCCAACGGGGTGGTGCGGGATTTTGCAATGAATTGGCTGAGGTCGTGTTTTTGCCGGGCGACACTCGTCTGTGTCGCGCTCACGGCCTGCGGCAGCCTCTCGGCCACCAAGCCGGCGGCGCCGGTCTATGATGTGCGCAGCGCCGTCGTTCTCTCCGGTCCGAACATGCCGGCCGAGCTGCTTTCCGGCATCAACGACCGCGTCAACGCGGCGATCAACGCCACCGTGCGCGACACCGTGCTGCCGCGGGTGGTGCTGACGATCCGCGTGGTTTCCGTCCAGAAGGGCCTCGGCTTCCAGAAGGACCGCAACGTCGCCAAGATCAGCATCGACGCGGCCTCGGTCGAGGACGGCTCGGTCATCGCCGTTAGCGCCTTCGACGTCACCAGCATCGCTGCCGATCCCAAGCTTGCCGACGAGATCCTGGCCGAGGACGCCGCGGCAAGGATACGCTCGGTTTTCTCACTCAGCGGGCGCGCTCAATAGCGCGACGCCCTAACCGCCGGATTGCCGCCCGCAGCGGCGAGGGAGATCGCATGAAGGAAATTCTCGAAGAACTGGAACGGCGCCGCGACGTCGCCCGCCTCGGCGGCGGCGAGGCGCGCGTCGCCGCCCAGCACAAGCGCGGCAAGCTGACGGCGCGCGAGCGCATCGATCTCTTCCTTGACGAAGGCTCGTTCGAGGAGTTCGACATGTTCGTCGAACACCGCTCCACCGATTTCGGCATGGACAAGAGCCGTATTGCCGGCGACGGCGTCGTCACCGGCTGGGGCACGGTCAATGGCCGCACCGTGTTCGTCTTCGCCAAGGACTTCACCGTCTTCGGCGGCTCGCTGTCTGAAGCGCATGCCGAGAAGATCATGAAGGTGCAGGACATGGCGCTGAAGAACCGCGCGCCGATCGTCGGTATCTATGATGCAGGCGGCGCCCGTATCCAGGAGGGCGTGGCGGCTCTCGGCGGTTATGCCGAGGTGTTCCAGCGCAATGTGCTCGCCTCCGGCGTAATTCCGCAGATCTCGGTGATCATGGGTCCCTGCGCCGGCGGCGACGTCTATTCGCCTGCGATGACCGATTTCATCTTCATGGTGCGGGATACTTCCTACATGTTCGTCACCGGGCCGGACGTGGTGAAAACCGTCACCAACGAGACGGTGACGGCAGAAGAACTCGGCGGCGCCGTGGTGCATACGGTGCGCTCGTCGATTGCCGACGGCGCCTATGAGAATGATGTCGAAACGCTGCTGCAGGTGCGCCGGCTGATCGATTTCCTGCCGCTTTCGAACACGGCGCCGCTACCGGAGATCGAATGTTACCAGTCGGTGACAGATATCGATGCCTCGCTCGATACGCTGGTGCCGGCGAGTTCCAACAAACCTTACGACATCAAGGAACTGATCCGGAAGGTGGCGGACGAGGGGGATTTCTTCGAGATCCAGGCGAGCTTTGCCAAAAACATCGTCTGCGGCTTCGGCCGCGTCGAAGGCTCGACCGTCGGTTTTGTCGCCAACCAGCCGATGGTGCTGGCCGGCGTTCTCGACAGCGACGCCTCGCGCAAGGCGGCCCGTTTCGTCCGCTTCTGCGACTGCTTCAATATTCCGATCGTCACTTTCGTCGACGTGCCGGGCTTCCTGCCGGGTACGGCGCAGGAATATGGCGGCCTCATCAAGCACGGCGCCAAGCTGCTCTTCGCCTATGCCGAGGCGACGGTGCCGAAGCTTACCGTCATCACCCGCAAGGCCTTCGGCGGCGCCTATGACGTGATGGCGTCGAAACACCTGCGCGGCGACCTCAACTATGCCTGGCCGACGGCGCAGATCGCCGTGATGGGCGCCAGGGGCGCCGTCGAGATCATCTTCCGCAAGGATATTGCCGATCCGGAGAAGATCGCCGCTCATACCAAGATGTATGAGGACCGGTTCCTCTCGCCCTTCGTCGCCGCCGAGCGCGGTTATATCGACGAGGTGATCATGCCGCATTCGACCCGGCGGCGGCTGGCGCGCGGTTTGAAGATGCTGCGCAACAAGGATCTCGCCAATCCGTGGAAGAAACACGACAACATTCCGCTTTGACGGCTGGCTGGTGAATAAAACTGTCCGGTCAAACGTTTACCTGCTATCGAAAAAGTGACCGAATGTCAGCGATCCGTGTGTTCAATCCTTGCCGAGGACAGGCTAACGCTCGGTTGTTTCTTGTTAACGAGGGGTTTTAATGTCGATTTTCGACCGTCTTTCCGTCTATCAGCCCTATGGGCTGGCTACTCTCAGGATCATCACCGCACTGCTGTTCATCGAACACGGGACGATGAAGCTTTTCGGTTTCCCGGCTTCGCAGATGTCCGGCGCGCTGTCGCCGCTGATGCTGTTCGCCGCCCTTCTTGAGCTGATCGGCGGCATCCTCATTCTTGTCGGCCTGCTGACGCGCCCTGTCGCCTTCCTGCTGGCCGGTGAAATGGCCGTCGCCTATTTCATGGCGCATGCCCCGAGCAGCTTCTTCCCGGCCGTCAACCAGGGCGATGCCGCGATCCTGTTCTGCTTCGTCTTCCTGTATCTGGTCTTTTCCGGTCCCGGCGCTTTTGCCGTCGATACCCGCAAGACGGTTTGAACTATAAGCCGAGGGGCGTCAGCGGCGCCCCTCGATCTCATATCAGGCGGTAAGCTTGAGGCCGGCGATGCCGGCGACGATCAGCGTGATGCAGGCAAGGCGGGAGACACTTGCCTCATCGCCAAGCAGCCAGATGCCGAGAAAGACGGTGCCGACCGTGCCGATGCCGGTCCAGACCGCATAGGCGGTGCCGATCGGCAGATGCTTCACCGCCAGGCCGAGCAGCACGATGCTGATCACCATCGATATGACGGTCAGCGCCGTCGGTATCGGCCGTGTGAAGCCTTCGGTATATTTAAGGCCGATCGCCCAGCCACATTCAAAAAGACCGGCGAGAAAAAGCAGAAACCAGGCCATGCGACTCTCCTTGTTCAAGAGCGAGGCCGTCCCCGCGACAGTTGCATCCCGGAGGATGCCGCAGTCGTCTGCGATAGTGCCTATATGCGTGAGGAAACGGCCGACTTCAAGGTTGGAATCGGCATGCCTGCCATGCCACCCGTTTCTTGCGAGCCTGTGCGAGCCACATCAATTTTGCCCGCCAGCCTCCGCGGCAAGGCTCTTGGCGCGACGGCAGAGGCGATCGAAGGTTTCGAGGAAGCGTGAGCGGTCCTTCGGGCTGAAGGCGGCGTTGTAGCCCTTGCTCTCGCCGGTTTCGCGCAGGTGCGCGCCGAGATCGCGCATGGCGCTCGCCATGCCGATATTGGTCTCGTCGAAGACGCGCCCCGTGGGGCCGCTGACGAAGGCGCCGGTCGCGACACAGCGCACGGCAAGTGGCACATCGGCGGTGACGACGACATCGCCCGCGCCGGCGCGTTCGGCGATCCAGTTGTCGGCAGCGTCGAAGGCGTTGGAGACGATGACATTGTGGATCATCGGATCGCGCGAGGGGCGCAGGCCGGAATTGGCAACGAAGGTGACTTCGAGGCCGTGACGTTCGGCCACCTTTAGGACTTCCGGCTTTACCGGGCAGGCATCGGCGTCAACATAGATCATGGCAATATCCTCATGCCGGCTGAGTGGCCGGCTGGCGGACCATATCGATATGAGGGATGCCGTCTTCCAGATATTCCTGCGATGTCCCGATAAAGCCGAAGGATTCATAGAAGCGGCGCAGATGAGCCTGCGCCGACAAGGCGATCGGGTTTTCCGGATAAAGCCGCTCGCAAGCGGCGATCGCTTCGCTCATCAGCGCGTCGCCCAGACGCTTGCCGCGATGGGCAGGGGAGACGACCACGCGGCCTATCTTCGACGCATCCCGCGGTTCATGCGGTTTCAGAATCCGCGCCGAGGCCAGCAGTTCGCTACCCTCCAGCAGCCGCAGATGCAGCGCATCGATATCCTTGCCGTCGAGTTCGGGATACGGGCAGTTCTGCTCGACGATGAAAACGTCGACGCGCATTCTCAGGACATCATAGAGTTCCCGCGCGGAAAACTCATCGAAACCCTTGAGATCGGTCGTGTAAGTCGTCGAAGCCATGAATAGAAACCACGCTTAGATGCCTCGCCGGAATGCTGAGGTCTAGGTTTTCCGTATATGTACGACGGGACCGATGACTTCAAGCGAGGAAATAGCTGCTCCCATTTCGGGAATCCGCCTAACCTTCGCGAACGTACTGGTGAAAGTTCAAACCGTACGCATGAGGAGCGTCTGGCGGAGGCTGCTGCGGCTCGGTCGAGTAAACATAGATTCGCCCGGACGCATTAAATCCCACATTCCGACCAATCGTCACGACCATGTCGATAGCCTCGTCATTGTCGCTCGCCCAAGCCTGTATCGAAAAGAAGGCTGCCGAGCCCGCCGTGGTGTCGAAATCCGGGTTGGAGATCATGACCTCTCCGTCTGCGATTACGGTGAAATGGCGGAAAGCCGTTTTCAGCTTCCCGTATCGCAGTTTCAATTTCCAGTTCTTTAGCAAATCCATACGCATTCAAAACGAGTTTTACGCTGCGAGCAGAGGTCCGAATTTGCATCAGCTCGAAGTCCGCCATCAGCCTCAGGCGAATTCCATGATCACGGCATCGACGGCCAGGCTTTCGCCGGCTGCGGCATTAATCTTCGAGACGACGAGATCGCGGTCCGCGCGCAGCACGTTTTCCATCTTCATCGCTTCAACGATCGCAAGCGTCTCACCGGCCTTGACCTCCTGGCCCTCGGCCACCGCGATGGCGACGACGAGGCCGGGCATTGGGCAGAGCAGGAGCTTGGACGTATCGGGCGGCAGCTTCACCGGCATCAGCCTGTCGAGCTCGGCATGACGCGGCGAAAAGACCTTGGCCGTCACTGAAAGTCCCTGCCAGTCGATACGCAAGCCGTTCAGAACGGGGCGGATCTGCGCGGTGACGTCGCGACCGCCGACCTTGCCGTTCCAGACATGGTCGCCCGGTCTCCAATCGGTGACAACATTCCGGCTCTCGCCCTCTGTCGCCCCATCGATCGCGATATCCATATCGAAGGGGATGGTGACGAGGCCGTCGAGCAATCTTGCCGCGACGTGATTGTCGCCGATCTTGACCACCCAATCCTCGCGCAGCGCGCCCGCTGCGGCGCGCAGACGATCGGCGAAACGTTCGCGGCGGTTCGTCTCGATCAGCGAGGCGGAAAGCGCGATGCCGGCAAGCACGGCTTCTTGCGCCGGGTCCGGTTTCATCGGCGCAAAGCCATCGGGATATTCCTCGGCGATGAAGCCTGTGGAAAGCCGGCCCTCGCGCCAGCGCGGATGTTTCATCAGCGCCGACAGGAAAGGAACATTGTGCTCGATACCATCGACGACGAAGCCGTCGAGCGCTTGCCCCATGGCCTCGATCGCTTCCAGCCGCGTCGGCGCCCAGGTGCAGAGCTTGGCGATCATCGGATCGTAATACATCGAGATCTCCGCGCCTTCGAAGACGCCGGTGTCGTTGCGGACGACGACATTGCCGGTCCTGCCTTCCGCCGGCGGCCGGTAGCGCGTCAGGCGGCCGATCGAGGGCAGGAAGTTGCGATAGGGATCCTCGGCATAGAGCCGGCTCTCGACCGCCCAGCCGTCAAGCCTGATATCTCCTTGAGCAAAGGGAAGGGGCTCTCCCGCTGCGACACGGATCATCTGCTCGACGAGATCGATGCCGGTGACGAGTTCGGTCACGGGATGCTCGACCTGCAGGCGGGTGTTCATTTCGAGGAAATAGAATTTGCGGTCCCGGTCGACGATGAATTCGACGGTGCCGGCGCTCTGGTAATCGACGGCTCTCGCCAGCGCCACCGATTGTTCGCCCATCGCCTTGCGGGTCGCTTCGTCGAGGAAGGGCGAGGGCGCCTCTTCCGCCACCTTCTGGTTCCGCCGCTGGATCGAGCATTCGCGCTCGCCGAGATAGACGACGTTGCCATGCGCGTCGGCCAGGACCTGGATCTCGATATGGCGCGGCTCGACGACGAACTTCTCGATAAAGACGCGGTCGTCGCCGAACGAGCTTTTCGCCTCCGAGCGGGCGCGCTCGAAGCCGTCGCGCACTTCCGCCTCGTTCCAGGCAATACGCATGCCCTTGCCGCCGCCACCGGCCGAGGCCTTGATCATGACGGGATAACCGATCCCGCCTGATATTACTTCCGCATGGGCGGCATCCTCGATGATGCCGAGATGGCCGGGCACGGTGGAGACACCGGCGGCATTGGCGAATTTCTTCGATTCGATCTTGTCGCCCATCGCCATGATGGCTTTCGGCTTCGGGCCGATGAAGACGATGCCCTGCTTTTCCAATTCAGCGCAGAAGGAGGCGCGTTCGGACAGGAAGCCGTAGCCGGGATGCACCGCCTCGGCGCCGGTTGCCTTGCAGGCGGCAATGATCTTTTCGGCAACCAGATAACTCTCCGACGCCGCGGCCGGGCCGATATGAACGGCCTCGTCGGCCATCTCGACATGCAGCGCGTCCCGATCCGCATCCGAATAGACCGCGACGGTCAAAATACCGATGCGGCGCGCAGTCTTGATCACGCGGCAGGCGATTTCGCCGCGATTCGCGATCAGGATTTTCTTGAACATCGAGACTCCACCCAGAAATGCATCCCGGAGTTTTATGCACAAAACACCGGAACGCACAATCAGGCTTACGGAGCGTCAGGCGACGGCAGCTTCTGCGACGGGTTCCTCATCGACGATGCGCAGCCAGCGGCTGCGCCGCGGCTCGGCATAGTCGCGCAGCTCGATGGCAGCCATGATCCCCGCCCATTGCGGATGATTGGCGCCGCGCAGCGTTGCCTGCTCGATCTGCTGGAGAACGCCGTATTCGACCGACGAGACGGGGATGACGCCGCCTTCTGCGACGCTTCTGAAGATGCGCATCGCATAGTCGACGTCCTGGCGGGTGATGCCCCGGCGGTCGATGGCGCGCGACAGCTTGTAGCCACCGATATTGTCGGTGATCGCCAGGCGAAGCTGATCAAGGGCGAGCGCTCTCAACTCGACTGGGACATCGGCCGAAATCTCGATGACGTGGAGAATGAGTTCGAGCTCGAGCGCCGAGTTGACGACACCATCGGTCGTGAACATGCGCATGATCCAGGCGACGTTGATTTCATCCAGCGAGCCCTGCGGATAGGTGTAATGGACGATGAAACCGGCGAGCTGCTCCACGAAGAAAGCGTTCCAGTCGGCACATTTTTCAGGGCAGGAATTGTTGAGCGCCAACATCGCCACGACATCGTCGGATGTCCGGATACCCTCCGGAAAACTATGTTTGCGCAGCAGTACTATATCTTCGGCCGTCAGCCGATGCTTGCCGGCCACGACACAGGCCGGAAAAGCGAGACGAAATTCGCTCATGTTTTAACTCCAGGCTTCATCATGAAGCCGGAAACGGTTTTACCGCCTGCGAATTGACGATCCCTCAAGAAGCGGAGTTAACCCGATATTCCCCGTGTCAGGAAGATTTTAACGATTGCGCCTGCAGCCGCTCACGCCAGATGATGAAGAGGCCTGACGCAACGATGATGAAGATGCCGATCCATTTGGAAAAGCTCGGGAAATCGTTGAAAAGCGCATAGCCGAGAACGGTCGCCGAGATGATCTCGAAGTACTGGAACGGCGCAAGCAGCGACAGCGGCGCGAGGCGGAAAGCCCGGACCACGAGCATATGCGCATATCCCGAGATCGAGCCAAGGGCGAGAAGCAGAATAAGGCCGAGGCTGGAGGAGGGCAGGGAGACAGCAAAATCGGCATTGCCGGACCTGTTGCCGAGGAAAAGAGCGGCCGCCATGAAGACCGTTCCGCCGATGCCGGCCATCGTCTGCATGGTCAGCGGCGAATCGGCCTCGCCGATGGCGCGATTGAGGAAGAGATAGAGCGAGAACAGAAAGGCACAGGCGACCGGCAGCAGCGCCTTCACGCCGAAGATTTCGTAGCTCGGCTGAATGACGATCATCGCGCCGCCGAAACCGACGACGATCGCCGTCCAACGCCGCCAGCCGACTTTGTCACCGAGAAACAGCGCCGACAGAGCGGTCAGCATGAAGGGCTCGACGAAATAGATGGCGAAGACATCGGCAAGCGGCATGTATTTGACGGCGACGAAGAACAGCAGGCTCGCACCACCATGCAGCGCCCCGCGCAGCAGGTTCATCCACGGCCGTTTGGCCGAGAGTGCCTTCAGCCCGAACAGGGCGAAAAGAATCGGCAGGGTGCACGCGATCTGGAAGAAGAATCGGTAGAAGGTCACCTGACCCGGCGACATCGCCTCGAAGGTCGCCATGTATTTGGCGATCGCATCCATGGTCGGCAGGATGAACATGGCGCCGGACATGATGGCCATGCCCTGCAGGGAATTTTGATGGGGCTCTGACATGGCTGCTGATTCTTGCGAGGATGACGCCATCAACCATGAGAAGGCCGGGCATTCAAGCTGAGCAATCGCAAATGGCTTCGAAGTGAAAACGAAATCGTCGCTTAGAGAGCGTTTCCCTGAAGGGAAATGGTGCGGTCGAGAAGACTCGAACTTCCACGGGTTGCCCCACAGCGACCTCAACGCTGCGCGTCTACCAATTCCGCCACGACCGCATCGTGGTAGGTGCCGATTTGCGTCGGCGGGGCAGCATGTAGCAAAAGCATCTGGGGTGCACAAGGGCGATATGACAGTTTTTTTGAAAACCGCTCACAGCATTTGAATTGGCCTCGAAACGGGTCCATATAGCTGTGCTGCCGCCCCTTTTTTCAGGCATTTCGGGGAGAGCGGCAAGGAATGGCCATGCTTCGCACCGATCTCGAATTCTCCATGCTTCCCCAACTCGGGACCCCGCCGGTACGCTGGCGCATTGCCGATGGCCTCGTACCCTATGAGGAAGCGGTGGAGACGATGGAGCGCGAGGTGGCGATCATCGCCGATGGCGGTGATGAACTCGTCTGGCTCGTCGAACATCCGCCTCTCTATACTGCCGGCACCAGCGCCAATGCGAGGGACCTCGTCCAGCCGAACCGGTTTCCAGTCTTTGCGACCGGGCGTGGCGGTGAATACACCTATCATGGACCCGGCCAGCGCGTCGCTTACGTCATGCTCGATCTGAAGAGGCGACGTCAGGACGTGCGCGCCTTCGTCGCCGCCCTCGAAGATGTCGTCATTCGTACGCTCGACATGATGAATGTGCGCGGCGAGCGACGTGAAGATCGCGTCGGCGTCTGGGTGCGCCGGCCGGAAAAGCCATTGCTGGCCGATGGGACGATGGCCGAGGACAAGATCGCCGCCCTCGGCATAAGACTGCGGAAATGGGTGACCTTCCACGGGCTGTCGCTCAACGTCGATCCCGATCTCGATCATTTCGGCGGCATCGTGCCCTGCGGGATTTCGGCCTATGGCGTGACCAGCCTCGTCGATCTTGGCTTGCCTGTGATGATGGCTGATGTCGATATGCGGCTGCGCACCGCCTTCGAGACGGTTTTCGGCGAAACGACGGGCGAAATCTGACGTTTAGGGAACATTCGCCGGCGTAGAGATGGATTGAAAAAGAGAGGGCCGATTTCCGGCCCTCTCTTTTATCGGATACCAACCTTTATTGGATCAATGCGTCGCGCGGCATGCTTCGGTGCGGGAGGCGCCGCTGTCTGCACCCTTGGTGTGGGAGCCTTTCGGGCCAATCATGCTGTGGCATGGGGGCAGGCGGTTGATACCGGCCGTTGCGGTCTTGTCGACGACAGGAGTCGCCATGGCGCTTGGGGCGAAGCCGTCACTGTCATTGGTGTAGTCGCTGGAATAGGCTGGCGCCTTATGGCTGCTATAGTGGACTGGGGCCGGCTTTGCCATCGGGCTCGGCGCGAAACCATCGCTGTCGTTGGTGTAGTCGCTGGAATAGGTCGGCTGGGCGAAGGCAGCGCCTGCAAGGCTGACGGCGAACAGGGACGCGGCAAGGGCAAATTTGATGCGCATGGGTCTATCTCCTCAATCTGCTGTTGAATTCCACAACATAAACTAACCCTCGGCACATCCGAGTTCGCGCCCCAATTCAGGCAATTTTGTGATAACATGGCGGCGCAGCCGCGACCATTTGTCCTAATGAAATCACTGTGTTGTCAACGGAATTGACATTCTCGTGACGGAAGCCGCCTAACAGAAATCGGCAATTGGTCTCATGAATAAGACAGTGTTGCTACAATCTTAAATTGTTAACTTTTGGTAATGTTGAGAACGATCATCAAAGGAAGGCGGCAGCCTCCCGTTGATGATCTGCACTGCGCTAATGGTTAGTCCTCATTCGGGATATGCGCGTCGACACCGGTCAGCTGCAGCTTGTTGCGGACATGATGGACGCCGTCGACCGAAAGCGCGCCGAGTTCGACCTTGCGGGCGATGCCGATCGTTTCCACCGAGCCTTCCAGGGTAACAACGTGACCGTCAGCATGAACCTCGACGCTGTCGATATCGACCTCGGGAATGTTTTCGAGATTGTCGTTCACCCGCGCTTCGAGATCGTCGCTTTCATCGCGGTCGATCGTATCGGCGCGCAGCGAATCCTTCAGGCGATTCTCGTTTCCGTCTTCATCCGTGCCATCTATCCGGAAGCCCTTGTTGGGATCGCTGTCGAAATTGGCGGCGGTTTCGCCGTAAGGACGATTGTCCGGACCGCCGGTTCCGGCGCCGCTGCCATCGGCATAGGGCCAGCCGTCGTCGAGATTGCGCTCTTCGAGGTCGCGGTAATCTTCTTCCCGGGAAAGCTCAGGCTTTTCCCGGGAAAACTGGGTCTTGTCACCGATCCTTGCCATTGCATTTGCTCCTTGTTTCTTTGCTGGAAACGCCGGCAGCGGCGAATGGTTCGGTGTGGACGGCAATTTGTCAGCTGTGATTGTCAGCTGCCATTGTTAGCCCTGGGCCTTCTCCCATTTCTTCACGAGACGGTCGCGCTTCAGCCGCGAGAGGCGCTGCAGCCAGAAAATGCCTTCAAGCTGGTCGACTTCGTGCTGGATGCAGATGGCGAGGAAATCTTCGGCACCGTCCTCGTGCACGGCGCCCTCGGTATCCTGATAGCGGAAGCGGATCGCCCGCGGGCGGGTGACCTCGTCTGTCGCGCCGGGCATCGAGACGCTGCCCTCGGTATGGTTCATCGTCTCCTTCGAAAACCAGGTGATATGAGGATTGACGTAAAGGCGCACGCCGTCGGCCTTGTCGAGTTCCAGCACCGTGACACGGCTGAAGACGCCAATATGGGCGGCGGTGATGCCGACACCGGGGGCTGCGCGCATCGTCGCCAGCAGGTCCTCGGCAAGCGCTGTGAGCGAGGAATCAAAGACCGTCACCGGCGCGCAGACAGTCTTCAGGCCCGGATGCGGATAACGCAGGATCGGACGGATGGGCATGGGGCAGGCTTCCTCTGCTTGGACGGGTGAGGAAAACTATCGCCGGCCGCGTGCATTGTCATCACGAACCACGGTTTGCCGCTTTACGACACGGATGCTTTGGGCTAGCAGGGGCCAAGAATTCCGGTTGCGGGAGCCTCGCGCGGGATTTGCTTATCCGCTTGTTGACAATGTGTTTTCGGCCGACATTTTTCGAATGCGGCGCGGCAGTCGTTGAAATTCGAACCAGATGCGAGGGCGGCAGATGACGACGACCGATGGCGAAGACCGCATTCGCAGGCGTCCCGATGACGAGGAAGCCGATATCTACGACGAGGACGGCAATGTCCGCGGCGATTTCCTGGCGCTCGTCGGTGCTGCGATCGCCGACCGCGACACGCTGTTCCTGCGCCAGAACGTTGCCCGCCTGCATGAATCCGAAATAGGCGACCTGCTGGAATCGATCCAGCCGGATCAGCGCCTGGCGCTGGTGCGCCTGCTCGGCGACGATTTCGACATGACGGCGCTGACCGAGGTCGACGAGGCGATCCGCCGCGAAATCGTCGACCAGATGCCGAACGCGCAGATCGCCGCCGCGATCGGCGAGCTCGATTCGGACGATGCCGTCTACATTCTCGAAGACCTCGACAAGGAGGACCGCGAAGAAATTCTCGCGCAGCTGCCGTTCACCGAGCGGGTGCGGCTGCGCCGGGCGCTCGACTATCCCGAAAGCTCGGCCGGGCGCCGCATGCAGACGGAATTCGTCGCCGTGCCGCCATTCTGGACGGTCGGCCAGACGATCGACTACATGCGCGACGAAGAGGATCTGCCCTATTCCTTCTCGCAGATCTTCGTCATCGATCCCACCTTCAAGCTGCTCGGCGCCGTCGATCTGGACCAGATCCTGCGCACCAAGCGGCAGACCAAGATCGAGCAGATCATGCGCGAGACCAACCATCCGGTTCCGGCCGAGATGGACCAGGAGGAGGCGGCCCAGCTCTTCGAGCAGTACGACCTTCTCTCGGCCGCCGTCGTCGACGAAAACGGCCGGCTGGTCGGGGTACTGACCATCGACGACGTCGTCGACGTCATCCACGAGGAGGCGGACGAGGACATCAAGCGCCTCGGCGGCGTCGGCGACGAAGAGCTGTCGGACAATGTGCTTTCGACGGCGCGGTCGCGTTTCCTGTGGCTTTTGATCAACCTCGGCACGGCGATGCTATCGGCCAGCGTTATCGGCCTGTTCGACGCCTCGATCGAGAAGATGATCGCGCTTGCGGTGCTGATGCCGATCGTCGCCTCGATGGGCGGCAATGCCGGCACGCAGACGATGACGGTGACGGTGCGCGCGCTCGCCACCCGCGATCTCGACATCTATAATGCCGGCCGCATCATCCGCAGGGAGGCGGGCGTCGGCATCCTCAACGGCATCGTCTTCGCGACGATCATGGGCGCGATCGCCGGGACCTGGTTCCACGACTACCAGCTCGGCGGGGTGATTGCGGCGGCGATGGTCATCAACCTGATGGCGGCAGCCCTTGCCGGCATCCTGCTGCCGCTGCTGCTCGACAAGATGGGGGCTGACCCGGCGATCGCCTCTTCCGTCTTCGTCACGACGGTGACGGACTGCACCGGCTTCTTCGCCTTTCTTGGTATCGCCACATGGTGGTTCGGCATCTGAACCGCCCAAAAATTGACTATTACGTAAAAGTCAATATTATCGTCTGTCCGACGACGGGGAACACATGCCGGTGAACAAATATTATAGCATAACGGAACTGACGCGCGAATTCGGGGTCTCGACGCGCACGCTGCGCTTCTACGAGGACGAGGGACTGATCCATCCGGAGCGGCGCGGGCGCACGCGTCTGTTCCGGCAAGCCGACCGGCGGCTGATCGGGGAAATCCTGCGCGGCCGGCGCATCGGCTTCACCATCGCGGAGATTCGCGAGATCATCCAGGTTTACAAGGAGCCGCCGGGCGAACTCGGCCAGCTGAAACTCCTGATGAAGCGCGTCGACGAGAAGCGCGACGACCTGCGCCAGAAGCGCAAGGATATCGACGACACGCTGGCGGAACTCGACTCTATCGAAGAGACTTGCCTCGGCCGCCTCGCCGAAATCGGCGTCAACACCTGAAAAGCGGCTAATGGTTGCCGGCCTTTATTGCGCCTCGGCGCTGCATTCGGCGGCGATCGTCTGGACCCGCTCGTCGTTCTGTATATCGATCGCGCCCTCCTGCAGCGGCGTGAACAGGGCTTGCGCCTGCAATTTCCCCAGCGTGCACTGGCAGAAGCTGTGGCAGAGCGCTTCGCCTTGCTGCATGACGCAAGAGGCGTTGCATTGCCTTAGGTAAGTTGCGACCGGATCCGGGGCTTGCGGCGGGATGACGAGGGAAATCCCATAGGCGATGCCGATCAACACCGGCTGGTGGATGAGATAGAAGGCAAGGCTGTGGCGGCCGAGCCTTGCCGGCCACCAGGAGCCGGTGCCGACGGCGGCAAGCCGGTGCAGCAGCCTGGTTCTGATAGCGATCGAGGCGATACTCAATCCAGCGAAGAAGGGTGTCGCCCAGGGAAACAGCGGCACATAGTCGTTGGATCGTTCCGGCGCCACGGCAAGGCCGATCCAGGCGAGATATCGCGGATCGAAGAAGGATGAGCGAAGCAGGCCGGGTGGCCCGAAATTATCGGTGATCCAGGCGGCAAAGAGCGCGAGCGTGGCGATGAGCGTGAAGGCGAGCGGCAGTCTCAAGAAAACGACGCCGATGAGCGTGAGCACCGCGATACAATGCAGGATGCCGAAATAGATCCACTCGTTCGGCATCGCGATGCGCGTGGCGATCGAGATCACCGCGGCAGCCGCGGCGATCATGCCGAAGCGCTTCCAGAAGGACGGCCAGCGAATCTCAGGCCTGCTCGACAGCACCAGGCTGATGCCGACGATGAAGAGAAAGGTCGTGGCGATCGCCCGGGCATAGATCTTCAGCCAGCCGGTTTCGGCCGTGCCCGGCGCGAGATAGCCCATGAACTCCATGTCCCAGCTGAAATGGTACGTCGCCATCGCGATCAGCGCGACGCCGCGCGCCGTATCCAATAGACCGATGCGCGGCGGTCTTGCGGCCGCATCGGTTTTACTTGCCGGCAATGTCATCAAAGTCCCTCGGACAAATCATTTCCGCCGCTCGACGGCATATCGCGGCGAATAGCAGAAAGGTGGAGATTTGATGGCGGGCCGGTATCCATGATCGCCAGTCGCGCTTGCGAGAAGAATTGCCGGCGTGTGAGCACGACGATGACGATCGCCGTCGTCAACATGAAGACATAGGGGTTGATGAACCAGCCGAGATAGCCGATCGACAGGAAGATCGCCCTGAGGCCCTCGTTGAAATTGCTGCCGGCAATGACGTTCATGCGGATGACGCGTTCGGCGGCCCGCTCGGCGGCGATGACGTCGCGCTCGGTGTCGCGCATCATCGGGATCGAGCCGAAGAGGATGGTGCAGTAGTTGAACAGCCGGTAGGACCAGCCGAATTTGAAGAAGGCGTAGCCGAAAAGCGCTGCCAGCCCGCCGACCTTCATCTCGAACACGGCATGGCCGCCGTGGAAGACGAAGGGCAGGTCGGCGAAGACGGCGTCGACCTTCTCAGTCGCGCCGAGCAAAGCGAAACAGCTGCCGATCGCGAAGATCGAGGTCGAGGCAAAGAAAGCGGTGCCGTTCTGCAGGCCGGCCATGATCTGCGTGTCGATCATCTTCAGGTCGCGGCGCAGCGAATTATAGATCCACTCCCGACGCCGTTCGGTCATCGCATGGGTCAGGCTGGTGCGTCCGAAGAAGGTGCGGCCGTGCAGCAGCCGGGAATAGCCCATCCAGACACAAGCAAAGAAGGCCAGAGCAATATAATCCGCCGTCGTCATCAGTGAGCCTCCGCATGAGCGCGGCTACTACGCCGCAAGTCGGATTATGCCGCACAGCCGAGTTGGGCGCGTTACGCGGGCTTTTGGCCATGCGGCAGTTCGGCATAATCGAGCCGTCGGGAAACGACAAGGCTTGGTGGGTAGCAGACGGCACCAGGTTTCTGACGCCGGTGGGATCGGCCCGATTCCTCTCACACCATTGGATCATTGATGAGGGCATAGTTGCTATCCACGAAGACAGGCGGAATCTCGATGAGCGAGGCGCCTCTGGCTCCATGGTCGATGACCTCGAATACGGCGTTCAGCATGCCCTGGACGTCCTGCCGCACCATCTCGATCTCGTCGCCGAGTAGTGCCGCGAAGGGGTCCCAGTCGAAGCAGCCCATGACTGGGCTGTGATCGACATAGTGGCCGGAGCGCTTGATCCAACGCATGACGCCTTCGAGCGAAATGGTGGAATTCACGAACATGCCGCTCGGCACCTCACGCTCTGCCATGGCCAGCGCCTGAAGAGACATCTCGGCTTTTTCCGGTGCGTATCCGCAGGTCAGGATATGTCTCTCGTCGACCGGTATACCGATATCGGCATGGGCCGCGCGAAAGCCGCGCACGCGCTCCGCGGTGTTGTGATCGCTGCCGCGGCCACCGATGAAGAGAAGCGGGCGAGCCGCGCCCAGCTTGCGCTCGCTGTTGACGAGAATGCGCCGCGTCAATTCTCGGGCGCCGGTGAAATTGTCGGAAATGACAGAAGGGGCTTTGGTGCCGGGCAGATCGAGGTTGAGGCTTCCGACGCCCGCGGCTCCGCAGATATCACTGATGCGGTCGGGATCCGTGGCGCCGGTCGAGACCAGCCATTCGACCTGATAGGAAAGCATCGTCCTGGCCGCTTCGACCTCCAGTTCAGGGTCGCGGCGTGTGCAGGTGATGATCGGGAAAAGACCTCGCTCGCGTGCCATGGTCTCGAAGGTCTCGACGATCGATCCGAAATAGCGGTTGTCATATTTGGGCACGATCATGCCGATGATTTTCGACTT
Source organism: Rhizobium aouanii (assembly GCF_037002925.1). Taxonomy (NCBI): domain Bacteria; kingdom Pseudomonadati; phylum Pseudomonadota; class Alphaproteobacteria; order Hyphomicrobiales; family Rhizobiaceae; genus Rhizobium; species Rhizobium aouanii. Next base: position 81,098 of record NZ_JBAMYD010000017.1, on the reverse strand, counting down.
CTCCCGCCGAAGCAGGCTGGCCTGCATGTTGATGGCATAACCCTGCTCCTCCGCGAGCCGGGTGATTTTCTCCGCCAATTGACTGCTGATTCTACGCTTCTTCCAATTCCCGTTCAGCACGGCGCTGACAGCACTCGCCGACGTTCCGGCAAGCTCGGCTAAATCATAGATCGTGGTCTTTTTTGTCGGCCTGTCCTGATTCACTTATATCTCCACTTCGATCGCAACTTGACATTATTAGAAGAAGGTGGCAATTGTTGCTTCATCGATTGAGCAGTGTTGCTCAATCGATGAAATTGGTTGGCCGTGGAGGGTCGACCGGGGAGGTGTCCGGGAAAATCCACGATCATGACCCGCGTCGACCTGGTCGGCGAGGGCGGTGATACGCACGCTTTGCTGTCTCTGCAGCAAGGCTTGAGGAGAGGCTTGGGCATGAAACCGGAACACGCCTTTCGGCACGTGTTTATGCATTCAAAAGGAGGAAACCATGGAATTCCGTTCAATGATGATGGTGTCGGTTGCTGCCGCTGCCATGTTTGCCGGTTCGGCCTATGCGCAAGACGCCGCTACTGTTGCATTCCTGATGCCGGACCAGGCGTCGACGCGCTACGAGCAGCATGACTATCCGGGGTTCAAGGCGGAGATGGAGAAGCTGTGCGCGAAATGCACGGTCATCTACCAAAATGCCAATGCCGATACGGCGCTTCAGCAGCAGCAGTTCAATTCGGTCATCGCCCAGGGCGCCAAGGTTGTCGTGATCGACCCGGTTGACTCGGCGGCTGCGGCCGCGCTTGTCGAGATCGCACAGTCCCAGGACGTCAAGGTCATAGCCTATGACCGTCCGATCCCCACCAAGCCGGCGGATTTCTATGTGTCCTTCGACAATGAAGGCATCGGCCATGCCATCGCCGAGTCGCTGGTTCAGCATCTCAAGGCAAGCGGCGTTGCAGAAGGCGCCGGCCTGCTGCAGATCAATGGCTCTCCGACGGACGCGGCGGCTGGACTTATCCGTGACGGTATCCATCGCGGCCTGAAGGATTCCGGCTACAAGACACTTGCGGAATTCGACACGCCGGAATGGGCGCCGCCGAAAGCCCAGGAATGGGCCGCCGGTCAGATCACCCGCTTTGGTGCAGATATCAAGGGCGTTGTCGCCGCCAATGACGGCACGGGTGGCGGCGCGATCGCTGCCTTCAAGGCTGCAGGCGTAGACCCTGTTCCGCCGATCACCGGCAATGACGCGACGATCGCGGCCTTGCAGCTGATCATCTCCGGCGACCAGTACAACACCATTTCCAAACCGTCGGAAATCGTGGCTGCCGCTGCCGCCAAGGTGGCGGTACAGCTTCTGAAGGGCGAAAAGCCGGAAGCGAAGACCTCGCTTTACGACACGCCGTCCGAACTCTTCGTGCCGGCCGTCGTGACGGCAGACAACATCAAGGCAGAAATCTTCGACAAGAAGATCCAGACTCCTGAGGAGGTCTGCACCGGTGAATACGCCGAAGGCTGCAAGAAGCTCGGCATTACCAAGTAATAATTCTCCCGAGATCTCCGGCCGCGCCAAGGCGTGGCCGGAGATACCCCCGAACCTAAAAAGAGCGTCAAACCATGGTGCAAGAACACAGGGCGAACCCGGAGAAAGGTAGTCCCATTCTCCGGCTCACCAATATCTCAAAGAATTTTGGTGCGGTGTCGGCGCTGACCGATATTGATCTGGAAGTGCGTGCCGGCGAAGTCGTTGCTCTCGTCGGAGACAATGGCGCCGGCAAGTCGACCCTGATCAAGGTTCTGGCAGGTGTGCACCAGCCGTCGTCCGGAAAAATCGAGTTCTGCGGCCAGGAAGTGTCGCTCGACAGTCCAAGCCGTGCCCTTGAACTCGGCATCGCCACCGTGTTCCAGGATCTGGCCCTCTGCGAGAATCTCGACGTCGTCGCCAATCTCTTCCTGGGCCATGAATTGTCGCCGTGGAATCTCGATGAAATCGCCATGGAGGTCCGCGCCTGGACGCTCTTGAAAGAGCTGGCGGCGCGCATTCCATCGGTAAGAGAGCCGATTGCTTCGCTGTCGGGTGGCCAGCGCCAGACAGTTGCCATCGCGCGATCCCTGCTTCTCGACCCAAAAATTATCATGCTCGACGAACCGACCGCGGCGCTCGGCGTGGCGCAGACAGCCGAGGTGCTGAACCTCATCGAACGCGTCCGTGATCGCGGGTTGGGCGTCATCATCATCAGCCACAACATGGAAGATGTGCGCGCGGTTGCCGACCGCATCGTTGTCCTGCGCCTCGGGCGCAACAACGGCATCTTCAGCCCCGACGCATCCAATCAGGAACTCGTCGCATCCATCACCGGAGCCACAGAAAACTCCGTGTCGCGCCGCCTGGATCGCAAGACGGGCCACAACGAAAGCAGCGGGAGCGTCGCATGAGCGAGAATATGTCAAACAGCGATCAGGCTCTGGACCGTGGCGACATCAGGGTCAAACATGATGATGGCCTGGCCGGTATGTTCAGGAGTTTCGTCAATCGCGTGCGCTCCGGCGATCTCGGCATGCTGCCGGTGGCGGTGGGGCTGATCGTCATCTCGACGGTCTTCAGCATTCTCAACCCGATCTTCCTGGCGCCGAACAATCTCGTGAATCTGCTGTTCGATTGCGCGACCGTGGGCATCATCTCGCTCGGCATCGTCTGCGTCCTTCTGTTGGGCGAGATCGACCTGTCGGTCGGCTCAATGAGCGGCCTGTCATCGGCTATCATCGGCGTGCTCTGGGTCAACTCGGGTCTGCCTGTCTTCGTCGCGATCTTCGCGGCCCTCGCCACCGGCGCTTTTGTCGGCGCGCTCTACGCCCTGATGTACAATCGGCTGGGCATGCCGAGCTTCGTTGCCACGCTTGCCGGCCTACTCGCACTTCTCGGGTTGCAGCTCTATATCCTTGGCGCGACCGGAAGCATCAATCTTCCCTATGCCTCACCCCTGGTGCGCTTCGGTCAGATCCTGGTGATGCCGGATTGGATGTCGCATATTCTGGCATTGGTGCCGGGTCTCGTCATGATCATTGCCGGCTTTGCCATTCGCAAGCGCAGGCAATCGGTCAATCTCTCCTCGCGACCATTGAGCAATCTCCTGGTCAAGGTGGCCGTGCTGACGGTCGCTCTGGAATTCGCTGTTTATTATCTGAACCTCGGCCGCGGCGTGCCGTGGATGTTCGGCCTCTTCGTCGCGCTGGCCGTCATCTTGAACTATGCGCTGACGAAGACGCAGTGGGGGCGGTCGATGTTCGCCGTCGGCGGAAACCGTGAAGCGGCCCGCCGCTCGGGCATCAACGTCCGTCGCATCTATCTGAGCGCCTTCATGCTGTGCTCGACCTTGGGCGCCCTCGGTGGCATCCTCTCGGCATCTCGCCTGGCATCATCCAGCCAGCAGGCCGGCACCGGCGATGTCAATCTGAATGCGATCGCGGCAGCCGTCATCGGCGGGACAAGCCTGTTTGGCGGCCGTGGCAGCGCTTATTCGGCCCTGCTCGGCATCATTGTCATCCAGGCGATCTCCAATGGCCTTACCCTGCTCAATCTTAGTTCGTCCCTGCGCTACATGATCACCGGCGCGGTGCTGGCGATTGCTGTCATCGTCGACTCGCTTGCGCGCCGTTCGCGTGTCAGCCATGGCCGTGCCTAACAATAAACTGGAGGAAATCTCATGGCTGAACTGATGAAGGGCAAAGTTGCCGCAATCACCGGCGCCGCATCGGGCATCGGTCTGGAATGCGCCCGTACCTTGCTGGCGGAAGGCGCAACCGTGGTGCTGATCGACCGGGCCAAGGACAAGCTCGAAACGCTGTGCTCGGAACTCGGAGACCGAGCCAAGCCGCTGGTGGTCGATCTGCTCGACGGTAAGGAATTGTCCGGCATTCTGCCGCGCATTCTCGAGGTCGCCGGCAGTCTCGATATCTTCCATGCCAATGCCGGTGGCTATATTGGCGGTCCGGTCGTAGAAGGCGATCCGGATGCCTGGGACCGGATGCTCAACCTCAATATCAACGCTGCCTTCCGCTCGGTTCACGCAGTGCTGCCGCACATGATTGCGCAAAAGTCGGGCGACATCCTGTTCACCAGTTCGATTGCCGGTGTCGTGCCGGTTGTCTGGGAGCCGATCTACACGGCGTCGAAATTCGCGGTTCAGGCTTTTGTTCATTCGACCCGCCGACAGGTCGCAAAAGATGGGGTGCGCGTGGGCGCAATCCTGCCTGGTCCGGTGGTCACCGCTCTGCTCGACGACTGGCCGAAGGCCAAGATGGAGGAAGCGCTAGCCAATGGCAGTCTGATGCAGCCGAAGGAAGTAGCGGATGCCGTGCTCTTCATGCTGACGCGCCCTCGCAACGTCACCATTCGCGACCTCGTCATCCTGCCCAACAGCGTCGATCTCTGATCGACGCCGACGGCACCTTCCCAACATCCCAAGATATGCAAGAGCCAACATCATGATCGACGCAGCGAACACCACAGCGCCCGCCTCACGCTATCTCATCGGCGTCGATGTCGGCACTGGAAGCGCGCGTGCCGGGCTCTTTGATCTGGCGGGCCGGCTGCTGGCGGTGGCCAAGCGCGACATTTCCCTCTTCCGGGAAGCCGGCACCATTGCCGAGCAGTCGAGTACCGAAATCTGGGACGCCGTCTGTACTGTTATCCGCGAGGTGGTCATGGCTGCCGGGGTGGATACGACGGCGATCATTGGTCTTGGTTTTGATGCGACGTGCTCGCTGGTCGTGCTTGGCGGGGGCGGGCGCCCTCTCGCTGTCGGTTCGTCGGAGGATCCCAACCGCGACATCATCGTCTGGATGGACCACCGCGCTGTCGCCCAGGCGGAACGGATCAACGATATGGGGCACGATGTCCTGCGATATGTGGGCGGACGGATTTCGCCGGAGATGGAGACGCCGAAGATCCTTTGGCTAAAGGAGAATCGTCTGGAAACCTTTGATGCGGCGTGGCAGTTTTTCGACCTCGCCGATTTCCTCACTTGGAAGGCAACCGGCGACCTTGCGCGCTCCACCTGCACCGTGACCTGCAAATGGACCTACCTTGCCCACGAGCAAAGATGGGACCCAACCTATTTCCAAGAGATCGGCCTCGGGTCGCTTGCCGACGAAGGCTTCGCCCGGATCGGCACGCGCATCGTCGAGCCAGGAACGCCGCTAGGGCAGGGGCTGACGGCGGAGGCCGCGAAGGCCATGGGATTGCAGTCAGGAACTGCTGTCGCCGCTGGTATGATCGACGCTCATGCTGGCGGCATCGGCACCGTTGGTATCGGTGGCCGTCCGGGTGCCAATCTCGCCTATGTCTTCGGAACCTCGTCCTGTACCATGACATCCACCGCCGAGCCGGTCTTCGTGCCTGGCGTTTGGGGACCGTATTATTCAGCCATGGTCCCTGGTATGTGGCTCAATGAAGGGGGACAAAGTGCTGCCGGTGCCGCGATTGATCAACTGCTGGCCTTTCATCCCGCCGCAGTCGAAGCGCATGGGCTGGCAGAACAACGACATGTGCCGCTGCCGGTCCTGATCGCAAATGCCGCCGCTGAAAAAGCCGGCGCCATGTCGGAGGCCGTACGCCTGGCGGCGGGCCTGCATGTCGTTCCCGAATTTCTTGGCAATCGCGCACCTTTTGCCGATCCGCATGCCCGAGCGGTGATCGCAGGCCTTGGAATGAAGCGCGACTTCGACAGTCTCGTGGCGCTGTATGTGGCAGGGCTCTGTGGCATCGGCTACGGTCTGCGACAGATCATCGAGACCCAGGCTCAAGCCGGTGCGCATATCGAAAGCGTCGTCATCAGCGGCGGTGCGGGGCAGCATGAACTGGTCCGACAGATACTTGCCGACGCCTGTGGCGCGCCGGTGGTGGGGACCGTATCGGAAGAGCCGGTGCTGCTTGGTTCGGCTATCCTTGGAGCGGTCGCAGGCGGCGCCTTTCCGGACGTGGTCTCGGCGATGAAGCGGTTGTGCAGTCCCGCGCATGTTTATAGGCCGGCGGTGGGCGCGTTGGCGGAGATTCATGCCAAACGCTACTCGGCCTTTGCTGCACTACAGAAGCTGGCCAGAGAGCTGAAAGATAGTTGAGCTTTCAGAGCCGCCCGGCTGCCAGCGGTCGCGAAGTCGCCGTCGGCAAATTCACCGACTAGGTCGCGCTCCGCGTTAACTGCTTGTAAAGTCGCGACGGCCAATTGTTCAGGACTGAACCTGAACACCTGATTCAAAAGTGACCCATGAGTCGGCCGGATTACATCCCGAGTCTTGATGGCCTGCGCGGTGTCGCTGCGCTTCTCGTCGTTGGAGCCCATATTGGCCTTATCTTTCCGATCACAGCTCCGCATCTGGTGACGATGGGCGACGAAGCTGTCGGTTTGTTTTTTGCTCTCAGTGGCTTCCTGATGGCTCATCTCTACGGCTCACGGCCGGTCACGAGAGAAAACGTGCTGGATTTTCTTGTGAGCCGGTTTGCCCGCATCTATCCGGTTTACCTGGCGGCCGTCGTTCTCGTAGCGATGCTGTCGAGCATGCCAAATCTGGATTTTATTCAGCCGATCGCTGGCGGCACGGATTTTGTCCGACATGTCTTTCTTCTCGGCTCGAGTGGTGTTTTCTGGTCGATACCGCCCGAGATCCAATTCTATCTGCTCTTTCCTGCCCTGTGGCTTTGCTTGGCCCAGCCGCACCGCTATAGCGGCATGATTGTGGGCCTCACCGTGGCCGTCGTCGTGGATGGCCTCGTTGAATTGCCAGGCCCGGGAATAGTGCTCGTCTCTAAGCTTCCTTACTTTCTTTTCGGCGCACTTGCCGGGATCATGCATTCCTACTGGACTAGATGGATTCCATCTGCCCTCACAGGAATTTTAACGCTTTTCCTTCTGGCGGTGTTCTTCACTTACAGGCATATCTTGCCCGGTTTTTCCCCTGAATTTTGGAGCCTGCAAAGTGCGGTGGCCGCGGCCGTCATTGTCGGGCTCGTCGCTCGACAGCCTCCCGTCGCAGCCCGTATCCTGGCAGCTCCACCGGTACGGTTTCTGGGAAAGATCAGTTTTTCACTTTACCTTTTCCATGTCCCTATCATGTTTTTGGCGCGTTTGACCTTTGATGCCTTGATGCCCGAACCGGCGCTCATCGTGGTGACGCTTTGCATTGCGGTAGCCGGGGCATGGTTCATCCACGAGACGATAGAGGTTCCCGGCCGGCGGCTACTGGTCCTGATATGGCAGGACAATCGCTGGCGTCTGGTTTCGCGCGAAACTCCGGCCGACCAAATGGACCGCGCAATTCTCGGCCTGCAGGAGCTCGAAAAGCGCCTGGGGAACGGCGCAACGTCAGCCATGGCCGATCAACGACAAATCTCGACAACGGCCGAGCCCTGGGATGGAGCCGACGACACGGTCATTCAAGATGATCCCGACGAGAAGCTTCGCGCATAGCTCAGCTAAGTTCTTGGGCGAGTCCGATGAGAAGCCCTCCAGGCCCGCGGATGTAGCAGAGCCGATAGGTATCCTGATAATCCACGACATCACCAACGAGCTGCGCGCCGCGCTTGCGGAGCCTTTCAAGCGTCTCGTCGATGTCATCAAGGGCGAACATGACGCGGAGGTAGCCTAGAGCGTTCACCGGGGCATTGCGGTGATCCGCAACGGTAGGCGGCCTGAGGAAGCGGGAGAGCTCGAGCCGGCTGTGGCCATCAGGCGTGCGCATCATGGCAATCTCGACGTGCTGATCGCCCAGTCCAGTCACACGTCCAGCCCATTCTCCTTCGATCATGGCCCGCCCTTCGAGCTCGAGGCCGAGGTCGCGAAAGAAATCAATCGTCTCTTCGAGGTCATCGACGACGATTCCCACGTTATCCATCCGTTTGAGCGCCATGTGTCCAATCTCCCAATCTGCAAGGTGTCGTCTAGCATCGACGTCAGCAGGACATTGGGAGTCGGGGCAGACTGTCAAGATAAGGCTACCAGTTCTTCCGCCGCATAGGCTTTGAATGCAGCAATGAGTGCCAAGGCGGACCGCTCGGTTTGGGCATGACCCCGAAAATCGGATTCGATTTTCGGCAAGGATTATGCGCACACTCAAAGTGCCTGCGCATCCTATTGGACACGCGGCGCTCCAGTGTGCAGCCGGAATGTCGCACCGGCTCCATGCGATGTCGGTGGCTCGCACGGATTCGAAACCGACCTCGCTTAAGCTTGCATCCTCGTATTCAGAAGGCGCACCCATGTTTCTCTCGGTATTCGATGTCTTCAAGATCGGTGTCGGGCCGTCGAGCTCACACACGATGGGTCCGATGTCGGCGGCCAACCGGTTTCTCGAGCTGATCCTCTCGAACGAATGGCCGCGCCCGTCATCGGGCGCGCAGGTCACAGCCATCAAGGTCAGCCTGCACGGCTCGCTCGCCCATACCGGGATCGGCCACGGCACGGGCAGGGCTGTCATTCTCGGGCTAATGGGCGAAGCGCCCGACAGCGTCGACCCCGACAGAATGGACGGCATCGTCGACACCGTGGAGCGCACTGGCCGCATCACGCCGGAGGGCCATCCCGCCTATCAATTCCAGCCGAAGACCGACCTGATCTTCGACAAAAAACAGCCGCTGCCCGGCCATGCCAACGGCATGGTCTTTTCCGCCTATGACAGGGACGGTCGGCTTCTCGTCAAGCGCATCTATTATTCGGTCGGCGGCGGCTTCGTCGTCACCGACACCGAGCTCGAGCAGATGCGCGCGAAGAAGAACGCGCCCGGCGGCACGCGTGTGCCCTATCCCTTCTCCACCGCCAAGCAGATGCTCGAGATGGCGGAACGCTCAGGGTTGTCGATCGCCCAGATGAAGCGGGCGAACGAGGAGAGCCAGCGCAGCCAAGAGGAGCTCGACCAGGGGCTTGACCGTATCTGGGAGGCAATGCGCTCCTGCATCGAGCGCGGCCTCAAGGTCGACGGCATCATGCCGGGCGGCCTCAACGTCAAGCGTCGCGCCCGCAGGATTCACGACAAGCTGGAGGAGGAGTGGCGCAGCAACCGCATCAACCCGCTGCTCGCCAATGACTGGCTGAGCGTCTATGCGATGGCCGTCAACGAGGAGAATGCAGCCGGCGGGCGCGTCGTCACGGCGCCGACCAATGGTGCTGCCGGCGTCATTCCGGCGACGATCCGCTATTACGAGCATTTCCACGAGGACTGGGACCAGAACGGCATCCGCGATTACCTGCTGACGGCCGCCGCCATCGGCGGCATCATCAAGCATAATGCCTCGATCTCTGGCGCTGAGGTCGGCTGTCAGGGCGAGGTCGGCTCGGCGGCGGCGATGGCGGCCGCGGGCCTGGCCGCCGTCATGGGCGGCACGCCGGAACAGATTGAAAACGCCGCCGAAATCGCGCTCGAACATCATCTCGGCATGACCTGCGATCCGATCGCCGGCCTGGTGCAGGTTCCCTGCATCGAACGTAACGCGCTCGGTGCCGTCAAGGCCGTCACGGCGGCCTCGCTCGCCATCAAGGGCGACGGCCAGCATTTCGTGCCGCTCGATGCCTGTATCGAGACGATGCGCCAGACCGGCCACGACATGAGCGAGAAATACAAGGAAACCTCGACCGGCGGCCTTGCCGTCAACGTCGTCGAATGCTGAGTTTGTGGACATCAGGTGCTTGAAGCTTGACGCTCGCTGCCAAAAGGATTTCAACGGCAGCATGGCATTGCATCTCATCAAACTCTGCGTCGGCGCCGACTCGATAGACGATCTGCGCGAATGGGTGGCGGAACGCTCGCTGCGCGCCATCGCCGCCGGGCTCGAGCCGCATTCGGTGCATACGACGCGCATGGCGCCGAAACGTATGGAGGAACTGCTTGACGGCGGCTCGCTCTACTGGGTGATCAAGGGGCAGGTGCAGGCGAGGCAGAAGCTGCTCGACATCGAGGCCTTCACCGACGGCGAAGGCATTTCGCGCTGCCGCCTGATGCTCGGCCCTGAGGTCATCGAGACTGCTGTGCAGCCGAAACGTCCCTTCCAGGGCTGGCGTTATTACACTGAGGACGACGTGCCGCGCGACCTGACAAGCCTTGGCGCCGGCATTGCCGAAATGCCCGCGGATCTTCGCCGCGAGCTTACGGACCTTGGTCTGCTCTAATCCCTGAAAATCGAAGCGATTTCCGGAATGGTTCATGCGTGGATTGAACGTCCTCCGCGCGGCCTTTCGGGCGCGCGGTCCTGTGCAGTTCAGCGCAGGCGCAGTTGCACCGGCGCACTGCCGTCCGGCGAGGTTACATGCAGATGGATGCGGGCTTCGGGCTGGGAATAGCGCCAGGCGCGCGCACCATGGCACAGCAGCAGATTGATGAGATCCCGGGTCTTCGGAGACTTCGCCTTCGGCCGCTGCAGGCCGATCTCGGCGAGGCGCAAAGCCGCCTCGTGCAGCGGATGGAGGGATGAGCGCCCCTTGGCCGCCATGCGGCGGTCTGAAGGCATTCCCGGAACATTCTCATTGATCGCCATTGTTTTCCTCGTACGCAGTACTGATCGAGTTCAAGAACGGTGGCCGGAAACGCAAACACCGATTCCGGCCGTCACCAATGCCGCCGGCCATCTTGCAGGCGGCATCGAATAGCTCATTGGGCAGCCGCCCAGCACTTGATGCCGGCCTTCTTCAAGGCCTTGCAGGCGTTGACGGCGTCGCGCTGATCGTCGAAGCCGCCGAAGCGGGCGCGGTAAAGCTGATCACCACCAGCGGCGTAGGCGACCGCGAAAGGCTTTGCTGAGGCTAATGCCTTGCCGCCCTTGCTCTTGGCGCCCTCCAGGAGATCCAGGGCCATCTGCCGGCTCGGCGAGACGCCGACCTGCACCACCCAGCCGGTCGGACCGGTGCTAGTTGAAGCAGCGCGAGTCGGGGAGGGAGTGGTCGAGGCCGTGGTGACGCTATCGACCGACGTATCGCCCTGTTCCGACGGCATAGATGCGGGCGTCGGCTTTGGTGCGGCGACCGCTGCCTGCTGCTTGAAGGTCATGGTCTTGACCTTGGTCGGCGCCGGCATCGGCTGTGCTACCAGCGGATTGTCGGATTTCGGTGCAGCGGTCTCGGTATAGGCGACCTCGGTCTCGGCGACCTGATAGCGCGCATCCGGCAGCGGGCCTTTGTGCGGCAGGCTGAGATCGGCAGCGGCGGCTGAAACCGGCGGCTGCGCTGCGGTGATCGTCCTTGCGACCTGCTGCTGAGCCTTCTTCGGCTGGACCGGAGCGGGCGTCACGATCATCGCCGGGGCAGGGGCTGCCTGGGCGATCAGCGCCGACGATCCGCCACGGCTCGATGCCTTCGGCAGGTAGGTGGCGATCAGATTGCGCATCTGGGCATCGCGGGCGGGCGTCGAGGCGCCACCCATCACGACGCCGACAATCGATTTGCCATCGACCTGTACCGAGCTTACCAGGTTGAAGCCGGCAGCGCGGGTGTAACCGGTCTTGATGCCGTCGACGCCGCGCACTGAGCCGACCAGGCGGTTGTGGCTGCGGATCGTGCGGCTGCCGAACTTGAAGGCGCGTGTAGAGAAGTAGCCGTAATATTGCGGGAAATGCTGGCGAAGGGCGATGCCGAGGCGGGCCTGGTCACGCGCCGTCGTCATCTGCGCCGTATTCGGCAGGCCGTTGGCATTGCGATAGGTGGTGCGCGTCATGCCGAGCGCGTGCGCCTTGGCGGTCATCAGCTGGGCGAAGCGATCCTCGCTGCCGCCAGCCAGCATTTCGCCGAGTGCGGTTGCGGCATCATTGGCTGACAGGGTGACGAGACCAAGAATGCCTTGTTCGACGGTGATCGTACCGCCGGCGCGTACGCCGAGCTTGGTCGGCGCCTGGGCTGACGCATGGGCGGAGAAGGGAACCGGCGTATCGAGGCGGATGCGACCCTGCTCCAATGCCTCGAAGGTCATGTAGAGGGTCATCATCTTGGTCAGGGAGGCGGGGTATTGCAGCCTGTCGGCGTTCTCACTGTAGAGAACGTTGCCAGTCTTGGCGTCGACGACGATGCCTGCATATTTCGGATTTGCCGCTTCCGCGTCGGCATTCACCGAATCGACCATGACGATCGTGACGGCCACCGAAAGGATCGCCAGCAGCCTTGCGAAAAAACTGCCGGATCGGGACGATGATACGGAGGAGACTGACCTTGACACTATTCCACTCTTCGCTTGCATTTCAGATATTTGGCACTTCAGATTTTGGCAGGAACCGCACACCTCCCGCCGCACAGCTCGTCTTCTAAAATTACCGGTTGGGCGTTACCAATCCGTTTATGATGAATCGTTTATTTCGCTGTCCGGGGAGCATTTTAGGGTGTTGTCGCAGAACGGTTCACAAGACGCGTGTCTACAAAGGTGCGGATAGCGGCATCAATATGTTCCCAGTCGTCGAGATGGCTGCTTGAGAAGCGGTAAAGAACGCTGAGATCCCGACCGACCTTGATATCGCGCTGACAATCTCCGCCCGCCGCCTTATCCGGGGCTGACGGCAAGATGCAGCGCACGACATAATCCGGCCCGCCCTTGACGGGCGCCGTCAGCAGCACCTCGTCGCCGTAACCCGCATCGGCGCGAAGACGGTGCAACGTCAGCCCGTCGCGGAAGGGCTCGGCCGGTCCTTCGAGCAGATGCGAATAGATCGGCTCCAGCCGCCCGGACATGTCGCGCGACATGGTGCTCTGGGTGATCTGCAGAAAGATCAGCCCGGAGGATTGGGCGATGTCGTCGAATCGAAGATGATTTTCCTTGCCGTAACCCTGCATTTCCGGCCAGGCGAGATAGAGATCGACGCGCTCGGCGGCGCCTTCATGCCTTTGACTCGGGAAACGGATGGCATTCTCGGGGAGTTTCACGGTGTCGCGGCCGATGGCCAGCTGGATTTCAACCGTGCTGTCGGTGTTGCCGGCGAGCGAGATATGCCGGCCGAACCAACGGCCGCCGATGCTGATGGCAACGGTCAGGACCGCCAGGACTGAGATCACCGCCATCGTTCGGAGGAGAAACCCCATGGAAAGAAACGGCTGCTCGTCGGGTGCGCTGTGCGCGGCATGGCTCATGGCGGTTCTTCGCGTTTCGGTCCGCCACAGGAAGAACATGAGCCGCCGGTGCCGATGATGAATCTCATCGCCATGATCGAACCGGCATGGTTAATAATCCGCTAATGCACTGATGGGTAAACCTAAAAAGGGGCGAGCCGCTCCCGGGACAGCGGGAACGGCTCTTGGGCACCGGTCGGGGACGGGATGCGGGGACTGACCGGGCCGCAGGCAGCAACCGGCAATGGCCGGCAGGCTGTTCTTACTTGACGCTACCGACCGCGACGGCGCGGCCATCCTGAAGCTTCGACCAGCGGGCCGGATCGTCGGCGGACTGGCGCTTCAGATAGGTGTATTCGGTGTCCGACCACAGCAGCACCTTGTTGCGCATGTTGTCGAGGATGAAGTCGCCATGATCGGTACGAACAGTCAGCACGGCATGGCCTTCGCCATTCGGCTGCAGCACGACGGTGATCAGCGTGTCGGACGGCGAGAAACCGTCATCGATCAGCATCTTGCGCTTCAGCAGGGCGTAATCCTCGCAGTCGCCGACGGTGCGCGGATAGGTCCAGCGCTCCTCGACACCGTAGATCTGCTCATCCGTCATCGGCTGGATCGTCGAATTGACGGCGTAATTGACCTTGAGAATTTCCTTCCAGCGATCCTCGGTGAGGATGGCCGGTCCGGCATCGCCGCCGACCTCGACACATTCGGTCGGGTTGGCCTTGCAGAATTCGTAGTGTCCGATCGGCGGGCTGGCATTGCCTGCCAGCGCCATGCTGGCGGGCATCGCCTGTCCCGAACCCGCCATTGCCATCATGATCGCACCGGCCAGGAGGCCGCCTTTCAGGATATTCGCAGTTGTCATTGCCGCCTCCCCGTAAGTTGAGGTGACAATGGCACAGACGTTTTTATCTCACGCAAAATTACGCAATAGAATTAAAGGCTTAGTTGATTCAAATACCGATAAAGCTTGGCTAAAAACAGATTCGAATGCGCATAAAATTCGATGCAGATTTGTCGTGAATTCGTTTAAAATTTTAATGCACACAACAAGGCTTTCGCCCGCGAAAAGGTTGCGTTGTCGTCCTGATGTTAAGGATTTTCGTTGAGCCGGATAAATTCCGCCGGCCGATAAGCGATCTGCGGCGGGGTGCCGGCGGCCGGCGATGCCGCCGGAATGGGCCGATTCGGCCGGTTCAAAAGCAGAATATCACTCAGATCGCCGATTCCGGCGGGGAGATTATTTTTGCTAGATATCGCGAAATCGATCGGTGGCAGTCACAATCGACGCGCTCATATCCGGATTTGCGATGGAATGGGCAGCATGCGGAAGGATGCTGAGCTCGCTTTGCGGCCAGGCGCGGGCGAGTTCCCAAGCCGTGACGAGCGGCGCCTCGATATCGAACCTTCCCTGCAGCAGGATACCGGGGATGCCGGTGAGCCGCGCGGCATTCTTCAAAAGCTGGCCGTCCTCCAGCCAGGCGCCGTTGCTGAAGTAGTGGGTGATGATGCGGGCGCGCGTCAGCAAATAGGCCGGATCGGCCCAACGGCGCGGCCGGCCTTGAGGATCGGCGAGCAGGATCGAGGCCGCCTCCCAGTCATGCCAGTCGCGCGCCGCCTGGAGGCGCGTTTCCGGGTCCGGATCGTTGAGGAGACGATGATAGGCGGCAACCATGTCCTCGTCTCGTCCCTGGCTGCATGGAGGGACCGCCTGGCGGAAACGGTGCCATTCTTCCGGAAAGAGCGGCGCCATGCCACGATAAAGCCAGTCGATTTCCGACTGCCGGGTGGTGGTCACGCCTGACACGACGATCGCCGCGACGCGCTCCGGATGGGTTTCGGCATAGGCGAGCGCCAGCGTCGAACCCCAGGAATTGCCGAAAAGGAGCCAACTGTCGATGCCGAGATAGGCCCGCAGCCGCTCGATATCGGCAACGAGATGCCAGGTGGTGTTGAGGGAGAGATCGGTTTCAGGATCGGCAGCACTCGGCAGGCTGCGGCCGCAATTGCGCTGATCGAACAGAATGATTCGGTAGGTATCGGGATCGAAATAGCGCCGCGCCGCAGTCGAACAGCCGGAGCCAGGCCCGCCATGCAGCACCAGTGCCGGTCGGCCCGCCGGATTGCCGCAGGCCTCCCAATAGATCAGGTTGCCGTCGCCCGTATCGAGATGACCATGATCACAGGGTTCGATTTCGGGATAAAGAGCTGACATCGGCGGCCTCTCGAATTGAAGCGGGCCTTATCCGCTATATCCGTGACGAAGGGATAAACGGGCGAGGGCAAGGCACAGCGCTCTCATTGGGTAAGATCGGTGTCGCAGCTTGTTCCACTCATAATATTAGCTACCGACTGGGTGGAACGACTTGCGACAGGTTTCGCGCTTGCTTTCCAAAGCTAGATTCGTTGCCGCTTGCAAAGCTCCTGCCGTGAAGTGCAGGCTTTTCAACGCGACCTGACCGGGTGCGCACCGGAGGGCAGCGTCATTTCAGCAGCTGTTACAGGAATTCGCGCAGCGTCTCGCGGGACTGGATCGACAGGAATTCGATCGCCACACCTTCGACGAAGTGGCGCACGACGCGGCCGCGCATGTTACCGAGACGCACGGCCGTTCCGATCGAAGGGCGCATCTCGACGTCGACGGCAGCGCCCGACAGCGAAAGGTCCATGATGCGGCAGGAATAACGCGTGCCGTCCTCGAGCGTCAGCTCGGTCTTCGTGTCGCGTGGCGTCAAACGATCATGGCGGCGATCCTCGGGCAGGCCGAGTTCGTGCTTGTTGGCAAGCCAGGTGAGCTGGGCGGCGAGCTTCTCGCGCTTCCGGTCTGTGGCGTTGATCGACATGGTGAAGCCGCGGCCATCGATCGTCTGGACATAACCTTCGACGCGGCCGAGATGGTCGATATAGGCGACGACGCGTTCGTTGGCACGCGGCCGGCCGAGGCAGGTGACGTACATATCGCCAGGCGACATGTCGATCACCATGCATTCGAATTCCTCGTAGTTCGCAAGCATCAGCCGGCCCTGCATATTGATGGGCACGCGCTGAAAAACGCCCTGTTCAGGGCGCGGCGCAGGTCGTTGCGTCTGAGCTGGCTGGAACGAGTGCATCAAGGGCTTCTTCATGAAAATCACAGAGACCGATCTTTACCCACAATCCATTAACAGAAGGTTGTTTTGCCCGGTCGCCATGTAGCGGAAAACGAGTATACCCGCTGTCCTAAAATGGGATCGTCAGCGCGCCTCCGCGCTCAGCAGCTGCGACACCATGCGGCGCATCACCTGGCCGAAATGGATGCTTTTGCCAGCGACGATCCTGTTGATGGGGCGCGGTTCGGCCGGTGCTGCCTTGTCGAATTTTCCGGGCAGCAGGCGGCTGCGGTCGAGCGCCAGGAATTCGAGCGGTACGATCTCCAGCCAGCTCGCGGCCGCTGCCGGCGCGATCGCGCCGAGCAACCTGTCGCAGGCGCCGTCCGGCGAACGCAGCGGCATCATGATAATCTCGAAGGGGGCCTGATGACCGACGGTGCTGTAACCGGTGGCGTTGAACAGGGCCGGCATGGCATGGTCCATGACGCCCATCGCCGTGCGTTCGATGTCCGCGAGCTGGCCATTTGCCCAGAGAGACGAAAAACGTTCGCCGCGCAGGTCACGCCCGAAGAGATCACAGATGCGGGTGCCCGCGAGCCGGAAACCGATGTCTCCGCCCTCGCGCTTCTCAAGAATGAACAGACTCTGGAGAAGATGCGGGACGGCGGAGGGTTCGACCTGTGATTTCAGCGGCGCATCGGCAGCGCCGCGTATACGGTTCCAATAGTCAAAAATTTCGATGGTCGTTTGCACACGCATTTCACACCAACCTGTCCCATTCCGGAGCATTTTCGGGCAGTCATTGCCCGTACAGGCTCTACCTTGCGGATTTCATGCCAGATCGCGGCGGTTAAGGTTAAGAGATGGTTTCGGTTGAGATGCGATGCCCGTCGTGACACTGTCCTGCCATCGCTTCGACTTTCGAAGTTCAGCACAACCTGCCCGGGCCGAGGTCTTTTCCTGGAGCTCTGGGTCACGCCGTCCGGCACTTCGGACGGCTTTTTTTTTGACAGTCGCTCCTGTATGGCTGTGGCCTCAACGAGGCAAAACACAGATGAATGAGCAGACGGCCGAGCCGCACAAGGCGCCCGAACCTCCCGAGGTCCAGCCGCCGGCACGACCGCGTGAACCGGTCTTCAACCTTCCGCCGGCGTTGTTCTTCAGCCTTTGCCTGCTTGGTGTCATCTATGCAGTGCAGGAGCTCTTGCTGTCCGACGATGCGCAGAACTGGCTGTTCTTCACCTTCGGCTTCGTTCCCGCCCGCTATGTGATTCCGCTATCGCAGCAGGGGCTGGAGCTGTTCTGGACGCCCGTTACCTATTCGCTGCTACACGGCAGCCTCCAGCATATCGTCTTCAACGCGTTCTGGCTGATGGCCTTCGGCGCGCCGGTCGTACGCCGCATCGGGACGCTGCGTTTCGTGCTCTTCTGGTTTTTTTCCGCTGTCGCGTCCGCCATACTGCACGCGGTCCTGAACTGGGGAGACCTGACGCTGCTGATCGGCGCATCGGGTGTCATCTCCGGGCTGATGGGCGCCGCCTGCCGATTCGCCTTTCCAGCCGAACGGCGGCCGATGCTGCCTGCGCATCTCAACCCTCGGCTTTCCATCTTCGCGGCGCTGAAGAGCCGTACCGTCATCATCTTCATGCTGCTCTGGCTGGTCGGCAATGCGTTGATCGCCGTCGGCATCCCGCTCGTCGGCGACAGCGACCAGGCGATTGCCTGGGACGCGCATATCGGCGGCTTCGTCTTCGGCTTCCTGTTGTTTTCGCTGTTCGACCGGGCGCCGCGCCCGCCGGTGATGGAACCTGACCGAACCGAGAAGGATGTGTTGCAATCCTGAGCCGGTCAGTGCACGATCGACCTATATCCGTGCCGGGGGGAGAAACCGCCGCGGATGCCTGTGACAAGTGTTTCACGGACATAGGAGGTTCGAATGACCAGTTCAGTCAAAGCAATCCTCGACCTGAAGGGCAGGGACGTCGTCACCGCCGGGCCGAACGCAACCGTTGCCGAGGCGGCCGCCATCCTCAGCAAAAAGAAGATCGGCGCCATCGTCGTCGTCGGCATGGAGAACCGGATTTCGGGCATGTTCACCGAGCGCGATCTCGTGCATGCGATCGCCAAACACGGTAAGGAAGGCCTCGACCAACCGCTGGCCCAGGTCATGACCGCGAAGGTCTATCGCTGCCATGAGGAAACGACCGTCAACGAGCTGATGGAGCTGATGACCAGCCGCCGTTTCCGTCACGTACCGGTGGAAAGCAACGGCAAGCTTGCCGGCATCATTTCGATCGGCGACGTGGTGAAATCGCGCATCGCCGAAGTCGAGCGTGAGGCCGAGGAAATCAAGGCCTATATCGCCGGCTGAGGTTTTCGGCTGCCGCCTGCTGTCGCGGGCGGCATCGGCCATGACGTTGCCGACCGGGAGCCGCGCGGGATTGTCCCCGCGCGATCTGAAGGATCGGTTTGGGCTGCAGGCACCTGATCCGTTAGAACGGATAGTGCTGGGCAGCGTACTCGATGGTTATCCAGCGTAAATTGGTAAACTCGGCGATGGCGGCTTTACCTCCGAAGCGTCCATAGCCGCTGCCCTTCACACCACTAAAGGGCATCTGTGCCTCGTCATGGACCGTCGGTCCGTTGATGTGGCACATGCCCGATTCCATGCGGGCCGCAACGGCCATGAGGCGGCTTCGACCGCGGCAGCGACATCTTCAAGTCCGCCGGCGGATGCACGGCTTGCAAGCCGTTCCGTAAAGGGATCGAAATGATCGTAGGTTCTGCCGCTTGCGGTAGGGCAATCCGCGCCGTTGATGAGAAGGGGAACGTTCATGTCAGCTTCCTGCTCGACATTGAAATTGCTGATCCCGGCAGATGTCTGCGAAACAGCTCTCAAGGAGTTTCGTCTGAGTTCAAGTGCCAACCGCCCCGCCTTTCACTTCCGCGGCGCTTCCATACTCTGCCGCTGCATCACGGTTTCCAGCGTTTTGCGCCTTCGCCAGGCGGCTGACAAGCAGGAGGCTCGCCAGACCGCCGAGAATAGCGATCGGCACGATGCCCAGAAGAACTTCTGTCGAGGATTTTCCTCCGGCAACGAGCGCGCCGGCGAGAAGCGGACCGGCGACGGATCCAAGACGTCCGGCCGCGACCGCAAGCCCTACCGCAGTGCCGCGCACGTCCTGGCTATAGTTTTGCGGCGCAAGACCATAGAGAATTGCCTGCACACCGATGATAGTCGCCCCCAGAAGCACGCCCGAGACGATGGCCATGGCGAGGTTGTTCGGCAGAACGGCAACGCTGACCAGTGCGAGGACAAGCAGGCCGTAGCTGAGAATGACCGCGCGGCGACGATGAATGCCGTCGAGCGCCCTGCCGACCATCAGGCTTCCGACCGCACCGCCGATGTTGAACACGATCTGGACGACACCGGCATCATATTTGCTGAAGCCCTTGGCGACCATCAATGCCGGCAGCCAGTTCAGCAGGAGGTAGAGAACGAGGAGCGAGAAGAAAAAGCCGGCCCAAAGGAGCAGCGTGGTCTGCCAGTTGGAAGGGCCGAAAATGGACCGGCACGCAGCGCGGATACTGGGCTTTTCGCCATGATCGCGAGCGACTTTGAGATCCGGCAGGGACAACAGAAGCACTGGCACGAGGGCGATGGGCAGAATGCCGCCTATGACGAAAATGGATTCCCAGCTGTCATGGATGCCGAGGATTGAGACCGCACTCGCGACCGCGCCGCCGATCGGAATACCGGCATACATCAGCCCGACGGCCATGCCGCGCCGTTCGCGTGTCAGCGCCTCGGACGCAATTGCGACGAGATTCGGAAGTGCTCCGCCCAGGCCCACGCCCGTGAGAAAGCGCATGAGGGCCAGTGTGGAAAACGAGTCGGCGAAGGCGGTGCCCAACGAGAAGATGCCGAATGCCAGCAGCGACAGGCTCAACCCGGCACGTCTGCCGAACCGATCGGCAATTCGCCCACCGGCGATGGCGCCGAAGATCAGGCCGAATGTGGCGGAAGAAAAGAAAAACGCCATCTGTCCCGGTGCTAGTCCAAGCGCCGGGCCGAGTTTCGGCGCCGCGACGCCTGCGGCCTGGATGTCGAAACCCTCGATCATCGCGGCGCAGAAACACAATATCAGCGCCTTCTGGCCGCCGGTTTGGAGATTTAGTCCACTCGCAGAATTTCCCATTTTATCCTCCCTGAGAAAGTACCAAGCGGGCATGAGTGATCCTCCGTCTGAACAGCCCGGTTCAGCCAAGGTCGAACAATGGTTTCGTGTTCCGTTAACTTTCCGCAGCCAGCTCTTCCGACTTCGCGCTCGTACTCATACTCGCGGGATTCGGGGTGTCGGCGATCCGATCCGGTTCTTGGTTTTTCCCAAGCGCCAGTTGCCGCAATTCGCGTTTCAAGATCTTGCCGGCTCCGTTGCGCGGAAGCGCATCGATCAGGACGAACTCTTTCGGGACCTTGAACCGGGCGATCAAAGCGGAGCAGTGGGCGGCGAGATCGACTGCCTGTGCAGTTGCCCCACCGTGGAGGACGACATAGGCCCGCCCGACCTCGCCCCAGCGTTCATCGGGAATGCCGACGACCGCTGCCTCGCTGACGCTTGGGTGTTCCCGAAGGGCGGCTTCGACCTCAGCCGGATAGACATTCTCGCCACCTGAAATGAACAGGTCTTTGCGGCGATCGACAACCGTCACGTAACCGTCGGCATCGGCTCTTGCGAGATCGCCGGTCCTCAACCAGCCATCTTCGGTGAAGGCGCGTGCGTTTTCGTCCGGGCACGCCCAATAGCCTGCGCTGACGTTTGGGCCGCAGACCAGAACTTCACCGACTTCGCCGGCCTCAGCATCGACGCCGTTCTCCGCGACGATCCGAAGCGACATGTCGGGAGGCGGCAATCCCACCGATCCGGCCTTCTCGGCAATGATGGCCCGGTCCAGCGGCATCCCGAGCAAAGTTCCAGCTTCGCTCATGCCGTAACCATCGACCATCAGGATATTCCGGTCGAGCCACCAGCGGATATTTGCCGGAGGATTGGGCGCACCGCCGGTAAACAGCGCCTTGAGGCTTGCCCACCGCTCCGGATGAAAATTCTCCGCCTTTCGCAATGCATCGGCCATTTGCGGGACGCAGAAATAGTGCGTCACCGCGAAGGCTGCATCCGCCAGGCGATCATTGGTCGCGACGGGGTCGAACCCTCCGGAGATCAGCACGGTGGCGCCCTGCAGGAAGGGCGCCTGTATGCTTGTGACCAACCCGATGACATGAAACATCGGCGTGTCGCAGAGAAAGACGCTTTCCTGGGAGACCTCGCCGAGCACGCCGAAATTGACAGCCGTCGCGAACATATTTCGGGCCGACAACATCACGCCTTTCGGGTGCCCGGATGTTCCTGAGGTATAGAGGAGAACTGCCGGAGCGTCGGCAGAGATCGTCGGCCAGGCCGTCTTCGGTTTCGCTTGCGCGACCGCAGCGATGAAGTCGGCCATTGCGAGCGCGCGCGCTCCCTTTACCGATATCTGCGAAGCGTCAGCATCGGTAAAAATCAACGAGGGTTTGCAATCAAGCAGGATCTGCTCCTGCTCCATCGTCGAAAGACGCCAGTTGATCGGCACGAAGATGGCGCCGAGGCGCATTGCCGCCTGCTGAAGAATGATGAAATCGGCGCTGTTCCTGGCGACCGCAGCGATACGCTCCCCGCGTGCAACTGCATGGACGTCCGACGACAGCACGGAAGCTGCCTTGCCGACTGCATCATCGAGCTCGGCGTAGGTCCATCGGCGGCCGGTCGATAAATCAACGCAGGCGAGCGCACCAGGGCGCAAACTGGCGTGCAGACGGACCGGATTCGGTGCTTTCCACTCCCTCATAGATACTCCTCCCATCCATGCGCTTTCCCTGGCGCCGGATATTTCAGCGAGCGATCATGATGCTTGCCGCGCCTTGTCGTAGGCACCTAGACCGGGTTTGTAGGTCTTCTCATCGATGAACTGGTGGATACCTTGCTTGCGACCCTCATTGTCGAAAGAATTCGCCGCCTCCTGCGCCCGCACCAAATAATCCTCGGCGCTGTCGTAGGTCATCTCGGCGACACGGCGCAGCGCATCCTTGGTGGCCTTCAGGGCAACCGGGTTCTTGCTCAGCAACACGTCCGCAACCTGTTTTACACGGGTTTTCAACTCGGCCAGCGGAACGCTCTCGTTGACGAGTTTCCATTCGGCAGCCTTTTTGCCGTCAATCAACTCGCCGGTCAGAGCGTGATACATGGCGTCGCGCATCGAGAGAAGATCAGCGACCACTTTCGTCGCGCCGCCTCCGGGCAGGATTCCCCAATTGATTTCCGACAGGGCAAACTGCGCTTCGTGCGAGGCGAAGGCGAGATCGCAGGAGAAAAGCGGCCCGTAACCACCACCGAAACACCAGCCATTGACCATGGCGATCGTCGGTTTCTGATACCACCGCAGCCGGCGCCACCATCCATAGGCCTCCTGCTGGGATTTCCGCACGGCGCCAAGGCCCTTCTCCTCGCTTTCGCGGAAGTATTCCTTGAGATCCATCCCTGCCGACCAGGCGGTTCCCTCACCGGAGAGCACGAGCACGCCGACGTCGTCGCGATATTCGAGATCCGCCAGGACTTCCATCATGCGACGGTTGAGCGTGGGGTTCATGCAATTGCGCTTCTCGGGGCGATTGAAGCGCACCCATGCAATATTATCGACGACGTCGAAGGCGACGGGATCATCTGCCAGGCGCATTTTCTTCTCCTGTATCCAAATGCCGTGTCTAATTTGCGCGAGATCTGCCCGACCGTCAGGCTACAGATCCGGCAATACGGAGTGATATTCTGATAGCAGTCATGCTATTCATCCCCATCGCGTCGGGGTTTTACCGGCGCCATGATTGCTATATGACATAGCAATATTGAAATTGCAAGAAACAAGGCGGATTCAGGTGACGGGAACGACGAAGATCAAGGCGAAGCCGACAAAAAGACAACTACCGCGGCAGCTGGAGGACTTTGTCGGCTACCATTTGAGGCGTGCTTCGGCTCTCAACATGCAGGACGTCACCAATGCCCTGGCAACGGTCGGACAACGACCGAGCGGCTTCAGCGTTGCTTGCATCATCAACGAGCAACCCGGGATAACGTCGGCGGATATCTGCCGGACACTGGGGCTGCAGCGTGCGAACATCGTACCGCTGCTCGATGAACTTTCAGGCGCTGGATATATCGGCCGGGTCGACGACGAGAGGGATAAACGCGTTCAGCGCCTCTATCTAACCGACGCGGGATATGACGCTCTCGAAACCTGGCATGAACTCGTTCTCAGTCACGAAGAACGCGTCCTTGCCAAGCTGTCGCCGTCGGAGCGAGAAACGCTTCGGGAATTGCTGGTCAAGATCTGGAACTGAAAGCGACTGCGCACTTTTGGGCGACATGCATCAGGGATTGCTGGCGTAGACTTCCTGCATGCGCTTGATCTCTGGGAGCCGCGCCCTGGCTTCCTCGTAGCCGCGTTCGATCGCCTCGCCGGCCCGGTGGAATTCGGAAAGGCCGATATAGCTGAGGCGCGGCTGCAGCGAAATATCCGGCGGGTCGCCGGCAAGGCGGGCGCGGGCGATCCTGTCCTGGATGATGTTGAAGGCCTGCACCATGACGCCGGTCATGCCGAGGCGCGCATAAGGCGCCTCTTCCTGTTTCTGCACTTCCTGAGCCGACAGGCTGGCATTGTGCCGGACGACTGCCGACCGGCCGTAGAGATCGTAATTGAGATTGACGGCGACGACGAGCGGCTGCTCATAGGCGCGGCAGACGGAGACGGGGACGGGATTGACCAGCGCGCCGTCGACCAGCGTGCGGTGATTACTGCGCACCGGCTCGAAAATGCCGGGCAGGGCATAGGAGGCGCGCAGCGCCGTGATCAGCGAACCATTGGCGATCCAGACCTCATGACCGGTATTGACCTCGGCCGCGACCGCGACGAACGGCCGGT
Source organism: Rhizobium aouanii (assembly GCF_037002925.1). NCBI lineage: Bacteria > Pseudomonadati > Pseudomonadota > Alphaproteobacteria > Hyphomicrobiales > Rhizobiaceae > Rhizobium > Rhizobium aouanii. The sequence goes on along the minus strand of NZ_JBAMYD010000017.1, from coordinate 56,935 downwards.
CGAGATCCTCGACGTTGAGGCCTTCGAGATGCTCCTGCATGCGCTTGGTCAGCCGCATGCCGCCGAACAGGCCGCTGCCGCCGATGGTGAGATCGAGGAGACTTGCGATGCGGCGCATCGTCAGCGAGCGTGCGAAGCTTTCGAGTTCATCGAGCTTGCCGGCGAGATAGCAGCCGCCGACCAGCGCGCCGATCGAGGTGCCGGCAATCATGCCGATCTCGACCTTTGCCTCGTCGAGGGCGCGCAGCACACCGATATGGGCCCAGCCGCGGGCAGCGCCGCCGCCGAGTGCGAGCGCAATCTTGATTTTCTTTTGAGGCGCAGGAGGCGGGAGTATCTCGAGTGTGGTTGACATGCCGGGACCGGAACCCTCGCCTTCAGAGCTTTGACGATGCAGACTCCAGCTGAGCATGGCGCTCTCCCCTCCCAGCAGAACACTTGATTTTCGATAGTGTGCCCGATCAGTTTCCAAATGGTATATAGATGCGGTTTCTGGCGCAAAAAGGAGCAAATGCCGGGGAATTTCAGGCTATTTTCCGTAGACATTCTGCGGATCGAAATGAAGCTCGTCGTCAACGATATCAAGCATCGGCTTTCCGTCCCGCAGCGTGATCGTCCGGTAGAAGCAGGAGCGGCGGCCGGTGTGACAGGTGGCGTCGTGGCCGGCGACCTCGACCTTCAACCAGATGGCGTCCTGATCGCAATCGGTGCGGATTTCCTTCACCGTCTGGAGATTACCCGAGGTCTCGCCCTTCTTCCAGAGCTTGCCGCGCGAACGGCTGAAATAGTGCGCGGTGCCGGTCTGGATGGTCAGCGCCAATGCCTGGGCATTCATGTGCGCCACCATCAGCAACTCGCCGTCGCCGGCGTCGGTGACGATCGCGGTGATCAGGCCGCGGTCGTCGAAACGCGGCGTGAAATCGCCGGCGTCTTCCAACGCCGACTTGTCCTCGGATGGTTGATTGAAGATCAGTTGACTCATCGCGGCCCTCCTGAGGGAGCCGGTATCAGCGGCTCCGCACCATGGTCATGAAGCGGGCCTGATCGGCCGGCTCAGTCTTGAACGTTCCCGTAAACGTCGTCGTCAACGTGGTCGAGCCCTGCTTCTGAACGCCGCGCATCGCCATGCACATATGTTCGGCCTCGATCAACACGGCGACACCGCGCGGATGCAACGTATCGTCGATTGCCCGGGCGATCTGCGCGGTCATCGTTTCCTGCGTCTGCAGGCGGCGGCCATAGATCTCGACGACACGGGCAATCTTCGACAGGCCGAGCACACGCCCGTCCGGCATGTAGGCAATGTGGGCCTTGCCGATGATCGGCACCATGTGGTGTTCGCAATGCGAGTAGAACGGAATATCCTTGACGAGGACCATGTCGTCATAACCGGCGACTTCCTCGAAGGTGCGGCCGAGCACGTCTTCCGCCGCCATGTCGTAACCGGAAAAAAGCTCGCGGTACGATTTGACGACGCGGGCCGGCGTTTCGAGCAGGCCTTCACGTGTCGGGTCGTCACCGGCCCAGCGCAGCAGGACGCGAACGGCTTCCTCCGCCTCCTGCTGGGAGGGGCGATCCGAATCTCGGTTCGTCTGCGGAAAGTTCTTTACGATGGCGTCCATGAACAATGGTCTCCTGGTCCGCACCGCGGACCGATCTGTCGGAATCGCCACTGGTCAATCCCATGCGGGAATTCATGCACCTTTGGCAGGCTCCGGGGCTTTCAGGGCAATTTCAACGCCCGTCCGGCACGGTTTCCCAATCAAACTTACACCAGACCATTGCATTTTCATGGCCTTCGAACGACATACATATAGGAAGACGGCCATCGTATGTAAGTATCCTCACACGACACGGTGTGTTTTTTGTTTTGACGACAATAACGCCCTCAGAGAGGCCGATCCGCAGCGATTTTGGAGCGGAAATCCAGCATGGACGATATCTACAACAGCAAAATCCTCGAATTCGCCGGCAATATTCCGCTGACCGGTATGCTTGATGATGCCGATGCGAGCGCCCAGGCCCATTCCAAGCTCTGCGGCTCGAAGGTGCGGATCTGGCTGAAGATGGATGGCGACACCGTGACCGGTTTTGCTCATGACGTGAAGGCCTGCGCGCTCGGCCAGGCCTCGTCCTCGATTATGGCCCGCCATGTCGTCGGCGCCACATCGGACGAATTGCGGCAGGCCCGCCAGGACATGCTCGCCATGTTGAAGGCGGACGGGGCGGGGCCTCATGGACGATTCGAAGACATGCGCTATCTGCTGCCGGTGCGGGACTACAAGGCCCGCCATGCCTCGACGATGCTGACCTTCGATGCCGTCGTCGATGCGATCGGGCAGATCGAGGCGAAACGGGCGGAAGTTGTCGAGGCGTAACTGACATGTGCGAGTTCTGCGTTCGGCAGGCCGATGATGAGGACGACGGCGGTGCCGCCGGATCAGCAAAGCCGCGCGAAAAGGCCGCACGCACTTCCCGCAACTATAGCGGTCCGTTCCGCAAGACGCCCGACCGCCTGCTCGGCATGGGGCTGATCCGCCTCTATCAGCTGACGCTTTCCGGCTTTGTCGGCAATTCCTGCCGCCATGTCCCGACCTGCTCCGAATATGGCTACGAGTCGATCGCCCGCCATGGCCTTTGGGCCGGCGGCTGGATGACATTGTTTCGCGTCGGCCGCTGCGGCCCGGGCGGCACCAGCGGCCTCGACCAGGTGCCGGAGATGCTCGGCGACGGCTTCCGCTGGTGGACCCCTTGGCGTTATCTCGCCCTCGGGCGGAAGAAAGGGTGAGCGCCGTGAGCACCTTCATCGCCCTTCTACACAGCATTGTCCTGACGCCCGACCGCCGTGTCATCATGCAGGATTTGCGCGCACTTGCCGAAGAACTCGGTTATCGCGAGCCGCGCACGCTGGTTTCTACAGGCAATCTTGTCTTCGAGGCCGACGAGATGCGGCCGCACGAAGTCGAGACCCATCTGGAAGAGGGTTTTGAAGAAAAGTTCGGCAAACATGTCGATATCATCGTGCGCAGCGACTGCACCTGGATGGCGCTGTGCAGCACCAATCCCTTCAAGGACGGCAATGGCGACCAGGTCATCGTCCGGGTAATGCGCCTGCCGGTCGATCCCAAGAAGGTGGAGGCACTGAAACCGCTGATGACGGAGGGACAGCGCATCGCCGTCGTCGGCGGCGATCTCTGGATCGATTTCGCCGGCAAGCCGAGCCAATCCAAGCTGCTTTCGGCGCTGACGACCAAGCGGCTCGGCGTCGGTACGATGCGCAACTGGAACACCGTGCGCGGGCTCACTGAAATGATTATATAACCCCCGCTTTTTCTTTACTCAGACAGGAAATCTGGCTATCAGGCGGCTGCGCATTCAGCTCCGCGGAGGCGCTTTCGTGTCAACCACCCGCATTCGTTGGCGGGACTGGACAAGGAGAATTTCGATGTCCCAAGCTATTTCCCTGACATTTCCCGATGGTTCCGTGCGCGGCTATGACGCCGGCGCAACCGGCCGGGATGTCGCCGAATCCATTTCCAAGTCGCTCGCCAAGAAGGCAGTGGCCGTTGCAATCGACGGCACCGTGCGCGACCTTTCCGATCCCGTGACGACGGGCAGAATCGAGATCATCACCCGCAATGACGACCGCGCGCTGGAACTCATCCGCCATGACGCGGCGCATGTCATGGCCGAAGCGGTGCAGGAAATCTGGCCCGGCACCCAGGTGACGATCGGCCCGGTCATCGAAAACGGCTTCTATTACGACTTCGCCAAGAACGAGCCCTTCACACTCGACGATCTGCCGAAGATCGAAAAGAAGATGAAGGAGATCATCGCCCGTAACGCCGCCTTCACAAAGCAGGTCTGGTCGCGCGAGAAGGCGAAGCAGGTCTTCGCCGACAAGGGCGAGCAGTACAAGGTCGAACTCGTCGACGCGATTCCGGAAGGGCAGGATCTCAAGATCTATTACCAGGGCGACTGGTTCGACCTCTGCCGCGGCCCGCACATGGCCTCGACCGGCCAGATCGGTTCCGCCTTCAAGCTCTTGAAGGTAGCCGGCGCCTATTGGCGCGGCGACAGCAACAATCCGATGCTGAGCCGCATCTACGGCACGGCCTTCGCCGAGCAGTCGGAACTCGACAACTACCTGCATATGCTTGCCGAAGCCGAAAAGCGCGATCATCGCCGCCTCGGCCGCGAGATGGATCTCTTCCATTTCCAGGAAGAGGGTCCCGGCGTCGTCTTCTGGCACGGCAAGGGCTGGCGCGTCTTCCAGACGCTGGTCGCCTATATGCGCCGCCGGCTTGCCGGCGATTATCAGGAAGTCAATGCGCCGCAGGTGCTCGACAAGTCGCTGTGGGAAACCTCCGGTCACTGGGGCTGGTATCGCGACAACATGTTCAAGGTAACGGTTGCCGGCGACGACACCGATGACGACCGCGTCTTTGCGCTGAAGCCGATGAACTGCCCCGGCCATATCCAGATCTTCAAGCACGGGCTGAAATCCTACCGCGAGCTGCCGATCCGGCTCGCCGAATTCGGCAATGTCCACCGCTACGAGCCGTCGGGCGCGCTGCACGGGCTGATGCGCGTGCGCGGCTTCACGCAGGACGATGCGCACATCTTCTGCACCGACGAGCAGATGGCCGCCGAATGCCTGAAGATCAACGATCTGATCCTTTCGGTCTATAAGGATTTCGGCTTCGACGAGGTCACCATCAAGCTGTCGACCCGGCCGGAAAAGCGCGTCGGTTCGGACGAGCTCTGGGACCGCGCCGAAAGCGTGATGATGGGCGTACTGGAGACGATCCAGCAGCAGTCCAACAATATCAAGACCGGCATCCTGCCGGGCGAGGGCGCCTTCTACGGTCCGAAGTTCGAATATACGCTCAAGGATGCGATCGGCCGCGAATGGCAGTGCGGGACGACGCAGGTCGATTTCAACCTGCCGGAACGGTTCGGCGCCTTCTACATCGACAGCAACTCGGAAAAGACGCAGCCGGTGATGATCCATCGCGCCATCTGCGGTTCGATGGAGCGCTTCCTCGGCATCCTGATCGAGAACTTCGCCGGCCACATGCCGCTCTGGGTATCGCCGCTGCAGGTGGTGGTCGCAACGATCACCTCGGAAGCCGACGCCTACGGGCTTGAGGTGGCGGAGGCGCTGCGCGAGGCCGGCCTCAACGTCGAGACCGACTTCCGCAACGAGAAGATCAACTACAAGATCCGCGAGCATTCGGTCACCAAGGTTCCTGTCATCATCGTCTGCGGCAGGAAGGAGGCCGAGGAGCGCACGGTCAATATCCGCCGCCTCGGCAGCCAGGACCAGGTTTCGATGGGGCTCGAGGTCGCCGTCGAGAGCCTTACCCTCGAAGCGACACCACCCGACATCCGCCGCAAGGCCGAAGCAAAAAAAGCCAAGGCGGCCTGAACAAATGGCCGGTATCCGACAGCGCCGAACCCGGCGCTGTCGGAAATCTGATATGTAACTGCAATATTGTCGCCACGAACGGGGAGCGGGTCATCCCGAGGCCGGAGTGCGCTTCAAAGAATTATCCTATGCCAATGATCGCGATCCACGCCTGAAGCGCTGGTTGATCCGCTCGATCGAGGGGCTGTCGGGCCGCGACCGCTATGTCAGGCTCTACGATATCTGGCGCAGCGACATTATCGGCAAGTGCGACCGCGTGTTCGCCAGGACACTCGATCTCATCGACGTTGAGGTCGAGGTCAAGGGCAGCTGGCCGCTCGAACCTATTCCAGCCGAGCCGATCGTCATCGTCGCCAACCACCCGTTCGGGATCGGCGACGGCATCGCCGTGCTGGCGCTTGCCGAACAGCTCGGCCGTCCCTTCAAGGTGCTGATCCATAACGACCTCTTGAAGGTGCCGGAGATGGAGCCCTATTCGCTGCCGATCTCCTTCGAGGAGACCAAGGAGGCGATGGCCATCAACATGAAGAGCCGGCACGAGGCGGTGCGGCTGCTCAAGGAAGGTACCACCATTATCGTCTTTCCGGCGGGCGGGGTTGCGACCGCCAAGCGAGGCTTCGGTCGCGCCGAGGACCTGCCGTGGAAGATGTTTCCGGCAAAGCTCATCCAGGCGACGCGCGCCAGCGTGCTGCCGATCTATTTCGAGGGCCAGAACGGCCGGCTGTTCCATCTGGCGAGCCGGGTGTCGATGACGCTGCGGCTGTCGCTGCTGATCGGCGAGTTCCGCCGGCTGTCCGGCAGCACGATCACGGCGCATGTCGGCGAGGTGTTGACCTGGGAGGCGCTGAGCTGCGGCGGCGACCGCAAGGGGCTGCTCGCCCGTCTGTATGAGGCCGTGTTCTCGATGGCTCCGCCGAAGCGCGCCTTTCAAACGTCTCGGTCGAGCCGAAGCCGCTCGCGGTAAAAGTCAATCGAGGCTGGCGCCGTCGCCGCCCTGCGGCACGAGCTGTTCGTAGGAGGGCAGCGGCGCCACCGGGGCTGGCTGGATGCCTGGCGGCGGCGGTGTGCCCACCGGCACCTGCTGCACCGTGCGGGCGGCATCCAGTGGCTGCTGCGGCTGCTGGTCCTTCATCAGAACCTCGACATCGGTGTTCCTGCCGGCGACGACGGTGAAATCGCGCTGGTAGATCTTGTCCTTATTGCGGGCGACGGCGGAATATCCGCCTTCGGCGAGAACCATGGTCGGGAAGGCGCTGACGCTTTCGCCGACGCTGTCGCCGGCGGCCGTCAGGATCGACCATGCGGTATCGGCGATCGCCTCGCCGCCGGCGTCGGAGACCAGCTTGAAGGTGATCTGCGCGGCACGATGCTGGATCGTCGCCTCGGTCAGCTTGCCGGCCTCGACCTGGATATCGGCGCGGATCACGGCGTTGACGTTGCCATATTCGGAAACGATGTGATAGGTGCCGGCATTGAGGCGGACGACGGTATTCGGCGAGACATCGGCCATGACAAGGCCGCGCTCGCCGTCGTCGCGCACTTCCGAGGAATATATCGAGAAGCTCAACTGGTCGGGGCGGATGCGGGAATCGGTGCCGGAGACGGCATTGAGCAGCAGGCCGCCCGCATCGAGCACCATCACCTGTTTTTCGACCTCGCCTTCGGCGGGCACGGTCAGTTTCTTGGTGACGCCGGCGCGGCCGAAAGAGACGTTGACGAAATAATCGCCGGCAGCGAGCTGGAAGGCGGCAGGTCCGCCCTTGGCGCTGGCGATCAACGGCAGCTTGCCGTCGGATCCGGCGATCGGGCTGAAGACATACCAGGAGAGGCCTTCCTCAATCGGTGTGCCATCCGCCGTCAGCTTGGCTTCCATCGGGACGTCGCGCAGCTTGACCCCTTCGGGCACCGTCCCGGGCGCGATGAAGGCATCGAGCTTCGGCATCTTCGGCGTCGATTCAAGCTGTTTGAATTCCTTGAAGGCATCCTGAGCGCCGGCGCCGAGGGGCATCAATACCATCAGGGCAATGGCAAGGCCGATGCGTGCAAAAGGCAAAATGCCAAACATCTGTTTCGTGAACCGATTGACTTCTGAAATAGCAAAGGTCACTTCAAGACCAACGCGATGGCAAATTCAAGACCCACCCTTTGCAGCAGCATAAAAATGAGAGTTTCTCCCGTATGAAATCCGATATCAAGCTGATCGACTACCTCGCCGTGCGCCGCTCCATCCCCGCTTTCCAGATGTGTGAACCAGGCCCCGAGAAGGCCGAGATCGAGGAGATCCTGCGTCTTGCCTCGCGTGTTCCCGATCACGGCAAGATTGCGCCCTGGCGCTTCATCGTCTATCGCGGAGAACAGCGCGTGCGTCTCGGCGAGGAGCTTCTGGCGCTGGCGCTTCAGACAAAGCCCGATCTTTCCGAAGAGATGATCCAGGTCGAGCGCAGCCGTTTTACCCGCGCGCCCGTGGTGGTCGCCGTCGTCAGCAAGGCGGGGCCGCATATCAAGATCCCGGAATGGGAGCAGCTGATGTCGGCAGGCGCGCTTTGCTTCAACGTCATCCTCGCCGCCAACGCCAATGGTTATGTCGCCAACTGGCTGACGGAGTGGTTCGCCTATGACGAGCGCGCCTATCCACTGCTAGGCGTCGGGCCTGATGAAAAAGTGGCGGGCTTCATCCATATCGGTTCGACGACATTTCCGGCAATCGAGCGGCCGCGGCCGGAGCTTGCCGATACCGTGACCTGGGTCGGCGGAGACGACTGATGTTCTACACCACCGACAGCAACCGACACGGGCTCGCGCATGATCCTTTCAAGGCGATCGTGTCGCCGCGCCCGATCGGCTGGATCGGCAGCAAGGGCAGGGACGGATCGATCAATCTGGCGCCCTATTCCTTCTTCAATGCCGTTGCCGACCGGCCGAAGCTGGTGATGTTCTCTTCCGCCGGGCGCAAGCACAGCCAGCGCAATGCGGCCGAGACCGGCGTCTTCACCTGCAATTTCGTCAGCCGCGATCTTGCCGAGAAGATGAACCTCTCCTCGGCGGCGCTGCCCTACGGCGACAGCGAATTCGACTTCGCCGGGCTGACGGCGAAGCCGGCCGAATTGATCGACGCGCCCTATGTCGGCGAGGCTTTCGCAGTGCTCGAATGCAGGGTGACCGAGATCATCGAGCCGAAAACGCTGTCGGATGAACCATCCGAAAACGTCCTCGTCTTCGGCGAAGTGGTCGGCATCCGCATCGACGAAGCGATCGTCAGGGACGGCCGCCTCGACATGTCGATCGCCCGACCTTTGGCCCGCATGGGCTACATGGATTACAGCGAAGGCAGCGATGTTTTCGAGATGATCCGGCCGAAGCCGCCGCAGGGCTAAGCGGGGCGTCAACCGCAAAGGCGCATAAAGACTTAAGAAATATGGTGAACCAATCTTAAACCTTTTGCCGCTACGGTCGCAGCAGTGAATGGAGCGCGAGGGAATCGCGTTCAAGTGCTGGGGCGCGCCGCGTGATCGTAGAAGCTTTCCTTCGTTGGGTCGAAACGGCCAAAACAGGCGACCGGGCCCGGGCCGCAAATGCTCTCGGGCGCGCCTATCTGCAGTCCGAAATGTCTACCGACGAGCGGGCGGCGGCCGAAATGGCGATGACTTTTCTTCTCGACGATCCGTCGCCGCGCGTGCGGCTTGCGCTTGCCGAGGCGATCGCCTGGTCGCCCGATGCGCCGCGCAACCTTATCCTTTCGCTTGCCGAAGACCAGCCCGAGGTCGCCTGCCACGCGGTGACCTGCTCACCGCTTTTGAGTGACGCCGATCTCGTTGACCTTGCCGCGCGCGGCAATGGCGCCACCCGCATGCTGATCGCCGCCCGAGCGCATGTGACGCGGCCGGTCTCCGCCGCCCTTGCCGAGGTCGGCGATGAGGAAGAACTGCTCTGCCTGCTCGAGAATGACGGCGCGGTGATCTCCAGCCTATCATTGAAACGCATCGCCGAACGGCTCGGCGACTGCTGCGATATTCGCAATCTGCTTCTCGACCGCTGCGATCTTCCCGCCGATGCCCGGCAACTGCTCACCCAGCATGTCAGCAATGCGCTGGTCGGCCTGCCGCTGGCGCAGGCGGCGATCGGCCTGCAGCGGCTTCAGCGCATCAGCCGCGAGGCGACCGAGGCTGCCATCGTTTCGATCGCCGGCGATATCGTCCCGCGCGAGATACCCGACCTCGTCCAGCATCTGCGCGTCAACGGCCGGCTGACGCCGTCCTTCCTGATGCATGCGCTCTGCGCCGGCAAAGTGGATTTCTTCGCCGGCGCGATCGTCGATCTGACGGGCTGTGGCGAGCGCCGCGTGCGCTCGATCCTGGCAACCGGGCGCATGCATGCCGTGCGCGCGCTCTATGAGTCCGCCGGCTTGCCGCGGGATATCAGCGTGATCTTCGTCGAAGCGACGATGCTTTGGCGCGACGCCGCCAGAAAAGCGCCGGGCAGCGTGCTCGGCAATGTCTGCGGCCGTCTTCTCGAAAAATTCCGCCATCACGACGCGCATGGCGCGATCGGCGAGTTGCTCGACATGGTGGAAAAGCTGCACGTTAATGAGCAGCGACAATCGGCCCGCGTCTATGCGGCGCTTGCGGCCGCCTAGCCCGAAATTAGTTATCGCCCGATTCGTGAATCTCATCCCGCAGATCGGCGGCGAGGATTTGCGCGCGTTGTAGCCGATCACGCTGGAAGTCGTCATTCAATTGCATTACATTGCATCTTGTTCAAGGAGGCCGACATGGCGTCAAACGCACTCGTTCAAACTCGCATAGATGCTGCGGTCAAGGATCGCGCCACGGCTGTTCTGGAAAACATGGGCCTGACCGTCTCGGATGTCGTCCGTATTCTGTTGACCCGCACCGCGAATGAGGGAGTTCTTCCCCTGGAGCTTATCAGCAACAGTGACGCTTACGATGCGTGGTTTCGCGGGAAAGTCCTGGAAGCTCTCCATGACACGCGACCGGACGTTGAAGATACCGAGGTCGAGACCGGTTTTGAGAAGAGGCGCGCGGCGGCACTTCGGAAGAGCCAGGTGGCTCGATCGTGAGGCTTGTCTGGGCGAGGTACGCCTTATCCGACCGAGAGAATATTTTCACATATATTGAGATCGAGAATCCGAGGGCGGCGGTCCATGTTGACCAGAAAATCGTTCTTGCTGTTCGCCGCCTCGTCGAATTCCCGGAAAGCGGAAGGCCGGGAAGAATTGCGGGCACACGGGAGCTGGTAATCCCAAGCACGCCTTACATCGCCGCGTATGCGGTGCATGAAGACCGAATCCGTATTCTTCGCGTCCTCCACGGCGCCCAGATTTGGCCTGACGCCATACCAGCCGATTGAATTTTCTATCACATTAAAAGAAGCAGGGCCTTCTTTATGCGTCAAGTGCGCGGCCGCCTAGTCAGCCAGCCGCGTCACCACCCATGAATAGCTGGCGGAGACGAAGTGCACCGGTTTGGTCAGTGTGTCCTTGACACTTCTGCCCGAGGGCAGGTGGGCGCGGACCTGTCCGGCGATGCCTTCAGCAAAACCGGCAATCCTTCCTGCGGGCTGGGGCGCTGCGACAGCGATCTCGGGCGCGGCGGCAGGCACGGGCGCCGGTTTCGGCGGCTCGGCGGCAGCGATGGCTTTCGGCGCCTCGCACACCGCGATCACCGAGGGATAGTTGACATTCACATAGGTCTTCAGCCGTCGTTCGGCTTCGGCATCGCAGGCGGCAACGGTTTCCCAGCGTTTATCGACCGTCGCGACATAATTGCACTGGCTGATGGAATCGTCGCAGCCGAGAATGGTCATCGCGATCAGCACCGCTTGCATATTCTGCTTCCTTGATTATTGAGCACCTCATCGTCTTAGAGGGCGCAATTCCAACCGAATGAAGGCAAGGACATTAACTCTTCGTCATATCGGGGAAAATTTTGTCCCGCGCCGGCAGAGGGAGCCAACATGTCCGTCACCATCGCTCTTGAACCGCCACGCCAGGAGGGCGTCATCCGGCTTCTCGATCTCTCCGATGCCTATGCACAATCGCTCTATCCGGCTGAAAGCAACCATCTGGTCGACCTTTCCGTGCTGGAAAAGCCTTCGGTGAGCTTTCTGGTCGCGCGCAATGGCGATGCGATCGTCGGCTGCTGCGCGCTGGTCGAGGCCGGGGACGGCACGGCGGAGATCAAGCGCATGTTCGTCGATCCCGAGGCGAGGGGGCTGAGGATCGCCAGCGGCCTGATGAATGCGCTCGAAGCGATCGCAAGAGAAAAGGGGCTGACGGCGATCCGGCTCGAAACCGGCATCTACCAGCCCGAGGCGATCGCTCTCTACCGCAAATACGGATACCGGGAAATCGAGCCCTTCGGCAGCTATCTGCCGGACCCGCTCAGCCTGTTCATGGAAAAGCGGCTGGGGTAGCCGGTCTGCGACGCCATGTTCAGCCTTCGGCGACGCGCGGCATGGTTTTCGGCGAACCGGGGACCGGCGGCGGCGCCTGTTCGTCGATGATGATCTGCGGTCCGGTTTCGCTCTTGTCGGCGTTGCGGGCCTCATGGATCCATTCGCGCCAGATGGCGACGATCAGCGCCATCAGCACCGGGCCGATGAAGAGGCCGAGGAAACCCATCGTCTTGACGCCGCCGACGAGGCCGAAGAAGGTCGGCAGGAAGGGCAGCTTGATCGGACCGCCAACGAGCTTCGGCCGCAGCGTCTTGTCGACGATGAAGAGCTCGACAGTCCCCCAGACGAAAAGACTGATGCCGGCGACATGCGAGCCGCTCGCCAGCAGATAGATGGAGACCAGCGTGAAGGAGAGCGGCGCACCGCCCGGTATCAGCGCCATCACGCCGGTCAGCACGCCGAGCGTCACCGGCGACGGCACGCCGGCGATCCAGTAGGCAAGGCCGAGCACGATGCCTTCACCGATCGCGATCAGCGTCATGCCCATGACGGTGGAGCTGATCGTCGCCGGCACGACGCGGGAAATGCGCTCCCAGCGGTTCGGCAGGATGCGCTCGCCCAGCATGTCGATCTGCTTGGAGAAGGAGAAGCCGTCGCGATAGACGAAGAACAGCGCGATCAGCATGAAGAGCAGCGTCAGCAGCAGGTGAAAGGCGCCGCCGCCGGCCGCCAGCACGGCACGGTATATGTTGCCGATATTGGCGCCGCTGACCGCCTGGATGACCTCGCCGAGCGCGCCGGGACTGCCGATATATTTTGTCCAGACTTCATCGAGATAGGCGCCCGCCCAGGGCAGCGCGACGATCCAGTTGGGTGTGGGGGCGCCGGCGCGGTTGGCATGGATTGCCCAGGCGACCCAGCTGCGAACTTCGCCCGTCGTATAGGTCACCGCAAGCCCGATCGGGATGACCAGGAAGGTGATGATCAGGATGATGGCGATGGTCGCGGCGATCGTCGTATTGCCGCCGACGCGGGCAAGAAGCTTGCGGTAGAGCGGCCAGCTGGCAAAGCCGATGACGAGGGCTGCGAGCACCGGCACGAGGAAGCCGTAGAAGAAATAGACGCCGGCAGCGACGACCAGGACCAGCAGCCAGCGCGCCGCCGAAATGGAGGGAATCAGCGGCGTGCGCGTCTGCGCCGACGATCCGAGCCATCGCGGTTCATGATTGCTTTTCTGACGGTCGAACACACCCACGCGCGCCTCTTCTTTTTCTTGTACTCTGGTTATGGGCCATGATCCCGACGGTTTCAAGGTCGGCACCGTGAAAGCGTATACAAAGCGTGCCTATTCGACCTTCAGACCCGGGCGTCTTACTGCTGCGGGCGGTTGAGAACCTTGAAGGCATAGAATTGCGTCTTCTGGCTAGCCGAGAAATTATTGTCGGAGCCGAGAATGAGAACATCGGAGCCGTCCTTGGCCTTGCCGAGCGACATGGCCTCGATATTGTCGGGAACGAGGCCGATCGCCCTCAAATCGAGGACCTGGCTCTTGCGGACGGGGACGACGCGCTGGTCGTTCTTGGAGAGCGAAGCGATGGCGGATACATCGGTGGCATCAGTCAGATCCATCATCATGATCTTGATGTTGTTGCCGAAGCCCTGGGCATAGCTGCGTTCGACTGCGAGCAGGCGGTGATCGTCGAGGGCAAGAATCTCGGACATGCCGTTGTCATTGCCGCCGTCGGCCTTGGTGGCGGCCTGCGGGATCGGCGAGACCGGATAGGCGTATTGAGCTTTCGGCTCACCGGTGGCGCCGTCATAGCGGACAATGCGCGACAGGCTGCCTGATGTCAGCGAGGATTTCGGACCATCCTGGTAAAGGGCGGCTTCGACACCGACGAAAACATCGCCGGAGAGCGCGATGGCAAGATCTTCGAAGGCGAGGTTGTCACGGATGCCGGTCGACTTGTCCGCGGTCGGCGCAAAGCCCTCCGGAAGCTTGAATTCGCGGACGAAGGAACCGTCCGGCGCAGCAACGCGGACGAAGGGCGCCAGCAGTGCCTTGCCGTCGCCTTCGCTGCCCCAATAGATGCCGTCCTTGCCGAGGCGGATCGATTCCGGATCGACGGTCCGGGCAGCGAAGGGCTCGCCGTTCTTGTCCTTCAGCGTTACCTGCTTGACGACCGAAACGCCCTTGAGGCCCGACGCGTCGAGATCGACGTCGAGTTCATAGAAACGGGCGGGGCCTCTTTCCGAGCGGTCGTCGCTGATGGCGATATAGTGGCCGGTGGCCGTATCGAAATCGAGGCCGGAAATGCCGCCGAATTCGACGCCGTTTTCCATATGACCAGTCGGGATGACGAATTCACCGAGATAGGAGAGCGAGATGCCGGCGGCGCAATCGCCAAAGGGGCAGGCGGTCTCGAAGGTGGCGCCGATATCGGTGGCCCCAATATCTGTGGTGCTGGCGGTGATGGTGCTGGACAGGAGAACGAAAGCGGCAGCCGCGAGAAAACGCTTGGTCATGACAAATATCCGGCAAGGGTTGAAAACGGTTCGACCGGCGCCAATGCTCCCTGGGGGAGGCGCGCCGACCGCTTCATGCGCCGGTTGTTTGACGGAGTTGTTACGGTTCTTCGTCAGTTCCGTGAAATCGTGAGTGCTAAAATGCGGCGCGCCGAACCCGTGTCTATCCGACCGTTCGGCGCGCTCGATGGTATATTCTAGATATCGAGGTTTTCGGCGAAGGCAGCGCGATCCTGGATGAAGCGGAAGCGGGCTTCCGGTTTGGTGCCCATCAGATCGTCGACGGCGGCGCGCGTGCCTTCGAAATCCACCTCGTCGATCAGCACCTTGAGCAGGGTGCGCTTGGACGGATCCATGGTGGTTTCCTTGAGCTGGGCGGGCATCATTTCGCCGAGGCCTTTGAAGCGGCTGATCTCGACCTTGGCCTTGCCCTTGAACTCCGTCTGCATCAGCTCGGCGCGATGATTGTCGTCGCGGGCATAGGCGGATTTCGAGCCTTGGGTGATCTTGTAAAGCGGCGGCACGGCAAGGAAGAGATGGCCGCCGCGCACCAGCTCCGGCATCTCCTGATAGAAGAAGGTGATGAGCAGCGAGGCGATGTGGGCGCCGTCGACGTCGGCATCGGTCATGACGATGATGCGTTCGTAGCGCAGGTCCTCGTCGCGGTATTTCGAGCGGGTGCCGCAGCCGAGCGCCTGGACGAGATCGGCGAGCTGCTGGTTGGCGCCGAGTTTTTCGCGGCCGGCGCTGGCAACGTTGAGGATCTTGCCGCGCAGCGGCAGAATTGCCTGGTTGGCGCGGTTGCGCGCCTGCTTGGCCGAACCGCCTGCCGAATCACCCTCGACGATGAAGAGTTCGGCGCCCTCTGCAGTGTTCTGCGAGCAGTCGGCGAGCTTGCCGGGCAGGCGCAATTTGCGCACCGCGCTCTTGCGGTTGACTTCCTTTTCCTTGCGGCGGCGCAGGCGCTCCTCGGCGCGCTCGATCACCCAGTCGAGCAGCTTGGCCGACTCGTTCGGATTGTCGGCAAGGTAATGGTCGAAGGGATCGCGCAGTGCGTTCTCGACGATGCGCTGGGCCTCGACGGTCGCAAGCTTGTCTTTGGTCTGGCCGACGAATTCCGGCTCGCGAATGAAGACCGACAGCATGCCGACGGCCGAAATCATCACGTCGTCGGTGGTGATCTGCGCGGCGCGCTTGTTCTGCGTCAGCTCGGCATAGGCCTTCAGGCCCTTGGTCAGTGCGATGCGGAGGCCGGCTTCATGCGTGCCGCCTTCGGGCGTCGGGATGGTGTTGCAATAGGAATGCACCTGCGGATCGCCGCCATACCAGGTGATCGCCCATTCCATCGAGCCGTGGCCGCTGGTCTTCTCGGTCTTGCCGGCAAAGATCTCGCGGGTGACGGTAAACTCCTTGCCCATCGTCGCCTGGAGATAGTCCTTCAGGCCGCCGGGGAAGTGGAAAACGGCCTTGTCAGGGACCTCGGAACCTTCGGGCAGCACGCCCGCCTCGCAGCTCCAGCGGATCTCGACCCCGCCGAACAGATAGGCTTTCGAGCGCGCCATGCGGAAGACGCGGGCGGCATCGAACTTCATGTGATCCCCAAAGATCTGGGGGTCGGGATGGAAGCGCACGCGGGTGCCGCGGCGATTGTGGACGTCGCCCAACTCTTCGAGACCGCCCTGCGGCAGGCCGCGGGAGAAACGCTGGCGGTAGAGCTTCCGGTTTCGCGCCACCTCGACCTCGAGGTCGTCGGAGAGCGCGTTGACGACCGAAACGCCGACGCCGTGCAGGCCGCCCGAGGTCTCATAGGCCTTGCCGTCGAATTTACCGCCGGCATGCAGCTTGGTCATGATGACTTCGAGCGTCGACTTGCCCGGCACCTGCGGATGGTTCTCGACCGGGATGCCGCGGCCGTTGTCGGAGACGGTGAGATAACCCTCGAGGTCGAGATAGACCTCGATGAAATTGGCATGCCCGGCGACCGCCTCGTCCATCGCATTGTCGATGACTTCGGCAAAGAGGTGGTGCAGCGCCTTTTCATCGGTGCCGCCGATATACATGCCCGGGCGCATGCGCACCGGCTCGAGGCCTTCGAGGACGCGGATCGACGAGGCGCCGTAATCATCGGAGTTCGAGGCAGCGGGCGCCGGGCGTGCGGAGGCTCCGGCAGCCGGGGGTGCTGCCGCTGCGGCGGGCGCAGCCGTCACCGGCGGCCGTTCGGCGGGCGCCGCAGGCTTCTGCGCCTCCTCGCGTTTTTCAGAGAGGGGCATTCCGGAAAAGAGGTCATTGCTATCGTCCATGGAGCCGTTCAGATCTTCATCCTGTCTTAGGTCGGGCTTGGGCGGGCATCCGCCGCCGACCCAAAATCACCGCATTTCATGCCACGTTTGCGAATCAGGCAGATTTTGCCAGAAAGCACCTCTATACGCGACACCGCCTGATTTGGCGGGCTTTTCCCAAATGATTTGCGTTGCCGGGCGCAGAATGGCAAGCGGTGGCGGGCTTCAGGAACCATCCGAATGCGAATGTCCACAAGTCATTGCACCATCATCACCGCAATTGCGGCGTTTTTCTTATCCGCGGCCATCCTGTCCGCTGTTGGTCCGGCAGAGGCGGCCGACGCTTTGCCGCCGTTCAAGGACGATCTGTTTTCCAAGCAGTCCGTCTTGCAGACAGGTGACGGCGGCGCCTTCGAGGTCATCGGCTATGACGAGATGCGCGATATCAACGGCCGCGACCAGATCCCGCAAAAGCGGGTGCAGCAGAAATATGTGGCGCTCGGCATCCGCAAGGCGCAGGCAGACGAGACGCTGTCTCTCGACGGCATCAAGCTCGATGTCACCAGGGTGGGACCGGTCGGGAATGCCGCCTTTACGGTGATTTTCATCCATGGGCGCGATGGCGACCGGCGGCTCGGGGCCAACGACTACAGCTTCGGCGGCAATTTCAACCGCCTCAAGAACCTCGTCGCCGGCAATGGCGGAGTTTATTATTCACCGACGGTCAGGAGTTTCGACAGCAGTGGGGTTGCGGCGATCGCCGGCCTCATCCGCTATGCCAACGCGCAATCGCCCGGCCGGCCGATCATCCTTTCCTGCGCCTCGATGGGCAGCCAGGTCTGCTGGGGGATTGCGCGCGATGGTGATAGCGTCAGGCGGCTGACGGGCATGCTTGTTATGAGCGGGGTCACCGATCCCGATTTCACCAGAAGCGCCTTCTACAAGGTGAAGCTGCCGCTCTGGTTCGCCCATGGCAGCCGCGACCCGGTCTATGCCGCCGCTAACCAGCAGGCGCTGTTCGAAAGCCTGCACAAGGCAAACTATCCGGCCCGTTTCACGCTGTTTCAGACCGGCAATCACGGGACGCCGATCCGGATGATCGACTGGCGTAAGGTGTTGAACTGGATTCTGGCTGCTTAGCGGACGATTTTCGGCAGAAATATGCGCGGGATTGCAGAGATTCCCCTTACGTCAAGGGCATGATGCTTTTCTTTGCTGCAAGCTTTTGATATTGCCCAAGGCATAAGCAGATTGTGGAAGGCCGGCATGACCCCTGACGTGCGCCCGCTTGTGGCGGGAAATTGGAAAATGAATGGCATGCGTGCCTCCCTGGATCAGATCAAGACGATCGCCGAGGGTGTTCGCCCGCCGCTGGCCGACAAGGTCGAAGCGCTGATCTGCCCGCCGGCGACGCTGCTCTATGTGGCGACGGCGCTGTGCACCGACAGCCCGCTGGCGATCGGCGCGCAGGACTGCCATCAGAACCCATCAGGTGCCCATACCGGCGACATCTCGGCCGAGATGATTGCCGATTGTTTCGGCACCTATGTTATCGTCGGCCATTCCGAGCGGCGCACCGACCATGCCGAAACGGATCATCTGGTGCGCGCCAAGGCGGAGGCTGCCTTCGCCGCAGGGCTGACCGCGATCATCTGCATCGGCGAGACGGCGGATGAACGCCGGACAGGCCAGGCGCTCGACGTCATCAAGCGCCAGCTTTCCGCCTCGGTTCCGGACGGCGCCACCGCTGAGAGCACGGTCATCGCCTACGAGCCGATCTGGGCGATCGGCACCGGCGTGACGCCGACATCAGGTGATGTCGAAAAGGCGCATGCCTTCATGCGGGCAGAGCTTGCGGCCCGCTTCGGCGATGAAGGCCGCAAGATGCGTCTTCTCTATGGCGGCTCGGTCAAGCCGGCCAATGCCCATGAGCTGATGGGCATTGCCAATGTCGACGGCGCGCTGATCGGCGGAGCGAGCTTGAAAGCGGCCGACTTCCTCGCCATCTACCGGGCCTATGAAGCGCTGCTCGCCTGAGGCATTTTTTATTCCTGGGTTTATTCCCGGGTTTATTCCGGGCCGAAGGGCTTGGAATAGATGAAAGCCTCATGTAAAGAGCCGCCAGAATTCTTAACTTTGTCCGTCTCCAGGCGGGCAGGACTGGACCCATGCAGACCGTATTGATTGTCATCCATCTCATGATCGTGCTCGCCCTTGTCGGCGTCGTGCTCATCCAGCGCTCGGAAGGCGGCGGCCTCGGTATCGGCGGCGGTTCCGGCTTCATGTCGGCCCGCGGCACGGCCAATGCGCTGACGCGCACGACCGCGATCCTTGCGACCCTGTTTTTCCTGACTTCGCTCGGCCTCGGCATCCTGACGCGTTACGAGGGCCGTCCGAGCGACATTCTCGACCGCATTCCGGCAACAGGCGGCCAGGGCAACGGTATTCTCGATTCGCTCGGCGGCGCGCAGGCTCCGGCAACCCCGCCGGCCGGCAACGGCGTTCCGAGCAGCGGCGCGGCAGCACCCGCACCGCAGGCTCCCGCCGCTCAAGCTCCAGCAACTGGGGCGCCGGCAACTGGCACTCAGGCCCCGGCGGCCACCGCGCCTTCAACGACCGCTCCGGCAACGACTGCCCCGGCAACGCCCGCAGCTCCGGCCGCGCCGGCACCAGCACCGGCTCAGCCCTCCGGCGTCCCGACGGGACAGTAAACCGGTCTTCGACATAAACCGCCGGCAGGCCCTCGGGTCTGCCGGTTTTCTTTTGTTCAGATTCCTGCGCCACGCATCGAAAGTTCTGGAAAAGAATTTTTGGGCTGGTGGAATCGTTTTTGAAAAGGTATCCGGTGAATCCCATGGCGCGATACGTATTCATCACTGGCGGCGTGGTTTCCTCTCTCGGAAAAGGAATTGCGGCCGCGGCTCTCGGAGCGTTGCTGCAGGCCCGTGGATATCGGGTTCGGCTTCGCAAGCTCGACCCCTATCTGAACGTGGATCCGGGCACGATGAGCCCGACCCAGCACGGCGAGGTCTTCGTCACCGACGACGGGGCGGAAACCGATCTCGATCTCGGTCACTACGAACGCTTCACGGGGCGCTCGGCGACCAAGACCGACAACATCACCACCGGCCGCATCTACAAGAACATCATCGACAAAGAACGGCGCGGCGACTATCTCGGCGCGACGGTGCAGGTCATTCCGCACGTCACCAACGAGATCAAGGATTTCGTCACCGAGGGTAATGGCGACTACGACTTCGTCATCTGCGAGATCGGTGGCACGGTCGGCGACATCGAAGCGATGCCGTTCATGGAGGCGATCCGCCAGCTCGGCAACGACCTGCCGCGCGGCACCGCCGTCTACGTTCACCTGACGCTCATGCCCTATATTCCGGCGGCCGGCGAGCTCAAGACCAAGCCGACGCAGCATTCGGTGAAGGAACTGCAGGCGCTCGGCATTCATCCCGATATCCTGCTGGTGCGGGCCGACCGCGAAATTCCGGAAGCCGAACGCCGCAAGCTGTCGCTGTTCTGCAACGTTCGCCCGTCCGCCGTTATCCAGGCGCTCGACGTCGCCAACATCTATGACGTGCCGATAGCCTACCACAAGGAAGGCCTCGACGACGAAGTGCTCGCGGCCTTCGGTATCGAGCCGGCGCCGAAGCCGAGGCTCGACCCGTGGGAAGAGGTCTGCAACCGCATCCGCACGCCGGAGGGCGAGGTGACGATCGCGATCGTCGGCAAATATACCGGCCTCAAGGATGCCTATAAGTCGCTGATCGAGGCGCTGCATCACGGCGGCATCGCCAATCGCGTCAAGGTCAATCTTGAATGGATCGAGTCGGAAGTCTTCGAAAAGGAAGATCCGGCGCCCTATCTCGAAAAGGTGCACGGCATCCTCGTGCCCGGCGGCTTCGGTGAACGCGGTTCGGAAGGCAAGATCCACGCTGCCCGCTTTGCCCGCGAGCGCAAGGTGCCGTATTTCGGCATCTGCTTCGGTATGCAGATGGCGGTCATCGAGGCGGCGCGCAATCTCGCCGACGTGTCCGGTGCCTCCTCGACCGAATTCGGTCCGACGAAAGAGCCGGTAGTCGGCCTGATGACCGAATGGGTCAAGGGCAACGAGTTGCAGAAGCGCACGGCAGCCGGGGATCTCGGCGGCACGATGCGCCTCGGCGCCTACAAGGCGGCGCTGAAGAAGGGCACGAAGATCTCGGATATCTACGGTTCCACCGATATTTCCGAGCGTCACCGCCACCGCTACGAGGTCAATGTCGACTACAAGGACCGGCTCGAAAACTGCGGCCTCGTCTTCTCCGGCATGTCACCGGACGGCGTGCTACCGGAGACGATCGAATATCCCGATCATCCCTGGTTCATCGGCGTACAGTACCACCCGGAACTGAAGAGCCGACCGCTCGACCCGCATCCGCTGTTTGCCAGCTTCATCGAAGCGGCGACGGAACAGAGCCGTCTCGTCTGACGACTGACAGCACCAGATCGCGAGGATAGAGCATTTCCGTTTTCTTCGAATCACGGAAATGCTCTATCTCTTTGTTTTCATGCAATTCCGGACGCAAAACCGCTGCACACTTTTGCTGGAATTGCTCTGGGCGCGATCTGGATAACATCCATGCCTGCGCTAACTTGCCGGCATGACCTCTTCACGCAGCACGACCGTCTCACGCTTCATCGCGGCACCACGCGAGCGCATCTACCGCGCCTTCCTCGATGCTGACGCGGTCGCCACCTGGCTTCCGCCTGATACGATGAAGGGCATCGTCCATGCCTTCGAGGGCAGGGAAGGCGGCGCCTTCAGCATGTCGCTCGTCTATCCCGACGACGAGACATCGCAGTCGGGCAAGACCTCCGACAAGACCGACAAGTTCCAGGGCCGCTTTGCCAAGCTCGTGCCGGACGAAAGCATCGTCTGGGCAACGATCTTCGATTCCGACGATGAAGGCTTTTCCGGCGAGATGACCGTCAGCACGATGTTGTCGCCTGCGGATGGAGGCACCGATGTTGCGATGGTCTGTGACAATATTCCGTCCGGGATCCGCCTCGAAGACAATGAGGAAGGGTGTCGCTCGACGCTCGACAAGCTTGCCGCTTTCGTCGGCGGCTGAGGATCGACGGCAGGAATATAGCCCTGCCGCCGAATTCAATCTTCACGCAGCCGCCGGCAGCGGCCCGATATAGACCGAGCGTGGCCGGATCAACCGGCCGTCGAGCGCCTGTTCGCGCGCATGCGCCAGCCATCCGACGGTGCGGCCGATCGCGAAGACGCCTGTGAAGGCCCCGCGGGGAAAGCCGAGCGCTTCGAGCAGCAGCGCGGTATAAAATTCGACATTGACGTCAAGCGGCCGGTTCGGCTTGCGCGCCTTCAGGATCGCCAATGCAGCGGTCTCCACGGCTTCCGCCAAGGCGCCACGGGCGTTGTTTACCTGTCCGGTTGATATCAGCGGCTTCAGCGCACCCTTCAGCGCATCGGCGCGCGGATCGCGGACGCGATAGATACGGTGGCCGAAGCCCATCAACCTGTCGCCGCGATCAAGCGCTTCACCGAGCCAGTGGCCGGCATTCTCCGTGGTTCCGATCGCATCTAGCATGTCGAGTACAGGACCGGGCGCGCCGCCATGCAGCGGCCCTTTCAGCGCGCTCAGTGCAGCGAGCACGGACGAAGTGAGGCCCGCCTGCGTCGAGGCGATGACGCGCGATGCGAAGGTCGAGGCATTGAGGCCATGGTCCGATATCGTCACGAGATAGGTATCGAGTGCCGCTGTCTGCTCCCTGGTCGGCAATTTTCCGGTCAGCATGCGCAGGATATCGGCCGCCTGCGACAGCGAGGCGTCGGGCGCGATCGGTCTTTTGCCGCGTTGCTTGCGAAGGATCGCCGGCAGGAAAACTGCGGGCGCTGCCAGAAGGCTGAGCGCGGTATCGAAATCCTCGCCGTCGGGCAGCCGGGCAATCAGCGCCCGCATCGCATCAACAGGAGGCAAAGCGAGCAGGGCGGCGTCAGCGGCCTTGATATGGTCGAAAACCCTCGTTCGCGCCTGCGCCAGCCAGGCGCGCAATTCCGCTTCGTCGAAGCTCTTTTCCATCAGCCCATCGAGCAACAGGGCGGCGACGCCTTCATAGGTGCCGTCTGCAACCAGATGATCCAGCGATACGCCGCGGATGACCAGTCGTCCCGCTTCGCCATCGACATCCGAAAGCTGCGTTTCGGCAGCAATGACATCTTCCAAGCCGTTTTTCATGTTGTTTTCTCCTTTACGACCGGGATGATCGAACCTAGTCTCATTGACGTCAATCTTGATGCAATTGATCAATGTGAGGTTCCGATGTCGTGGCTGACTGCCGAGGAGGCGTTGCGGGCGCTGAAGACCAAGCCGCAGACGCTCTACGCCAATGTCAGTCGCGGGCGCATCCGCGCCAAGGCGGATCCCGCCGACCCGCGCCGCAGCCTGTATCAAGCTACCGACGTACAGCGGCTTGCCGAACGCCATGCCGGCCGCCGCAAGACCGAAACGGTCGCCGCCGAGGCGATCCGCTGGGGCGATCCGGTTCTGTCGTCGGCAATCTCCACCATCATCGGCGGACGGCTTTTCTATCGTGGAAAAGATACGGCCGGTTTCGCGGAAGTCGCGACGCTCGAGCAGACGGCGACACTGCTCTGGAACGACGCGGAAACACTCTCTGGGGGCAACGAGACCCGCCAGGCCTCTCCGTCGCTTCAGGCGGCATTCCAGGCGCTGGCAGGGCGGGTGACATCGGATCTGCCGTCGCTCGGCCGCTCGCAGGCAGCACTTCGCCGTGAAGCAAGCCGGGTTCTTTGCACGGTCGCCGATGCGTTGGCGCCGGGGCCTTCCGACCGGCCGCTGCATCTCAGGCTTGCGGCAAGCTGGCAGCGGCCGAATGCCGCCGATTGTCTGCGCCGCGCGCTGGTGCTGCTTGCCGATCACGAACTCAACGCCTCGACCTTTGCGGCGCGGGTCACGGCATCGGCGGGTGCAGCCCTTTCGGCCGCCGTGCTGTCCGGTCTGGCGACGCTGACAGGGCCGTTGCATGGTGCCGCCTGGCAAGGCGTCGACGCCTTGATCGAGACCGCTTCCGCCCTTGGGGCGGAGCAGGCGATCCGCCGTACGCTTGCCCAGGGCAATCGCCTTTCGGCCTTCGGCCATCCGCTCTATCCCGATGGCGATGCCAGGGCCTTGGCGCTGCTTTCGCACTTCCCGCTGCCGCCGCAATTTGCCGAAGTCCGGGAAGTGGGCGAGGAGATGGTCGGCGAGAAGGTCAACGTCGATTTTGCGCTTGCCGCAATGGGCGCCGCCTTCGATCTCCCGAGGGAGGCGCCGATCATCATTTTCTCGCTTGCCCGTTCAGTCGGTTGGCTTGCCCATGCAATGGAACAGATCGACAGCGGTGAATTGATTCGGCCGCGGGCGCGTTATACCGGACCGGCGCCTGAAACGGATAGTAGAGCGTAAGAATTTCGCAGGCGATTGCGCCGATTTGCTTTTTTTGCCTAGGGAAATATTTGAATTCGGCTATCATGCCTCAGATCGAGGAAGACAGTTGGGAAGAAGACGGTTGGCGGGCGCTTTCGAAAAGACCTGTCCGCACGGTCAAGGGGACTTTCCATGAATACGATGCTTCGCAACCTTTTTGCCGCCGCACTCGCTGCCGGCCTCATTCCGCATGGGGCGGCCTTTGCGCAGTCTGCCGGCTGCACGGTATCGCGTGATGCCGGCGCCCGCCAGGTGCTCAGTTGTCCCGGCGGCGTCACTGTGACGGCAGAGGCCGGCGCGGCCTACAGCCTCGTCGACCGCAACCGTGACGGCAGTCCCGATTCGGCATCGCTGCGCCGCAAGGCCATTCTCGTCGATGTCGATGACACCCAGCAAGCCGGCGGTTTCCAGGTCGTGACGCCGCAGGCGATCGCGGCCGTGCGCGGCACCCAATGGGCTGTCGATGTCGCAGGCGGTCAGACCTCGGTGCTGGTCGTCAGAGGCAGCGTCGCGGTTCGCCGGCCGGCCGGCGAGCCGGTGGTGCTGTCGCCGGGCGAGGGCGTCGACGTTACTGCCGGAACAGAACCCCTCGTCGTGCGTCGCTGGCCGGCGCCGCGCGCCGCTGCCCTTCTTGCCCGTCTCGGCCAATAAGTCCCATGAATCATCGCCTGCTGACAGTGATCGCGCTGCTGCTCGCCGGTCTTTGGGGAGCTGCGCTCGGCTATGTCAATCTCAATGCCGGAAGCGGCCTTCTCGACCGGATGGAGGCCTCGCTTGCCGATATCCGCAGCGCCATCGTCGGGGCGAAGACACCGCCTCCCGTCGTCTCGATCGTCGCGATCGACGACCGTACCGCTAGGGCACACGGCTATCCGCTCGATCGGGCGACACTTGCGCGCCTCGCCAACGTGATCACCGCGTTGAAGCCGAAAGCCCTGGCGATCGATATTCTGCTGGTCGATCCGGGGCCGGAGGCGGGTGATGCGGCGCTGACTGCCGCTCTTCGCCAGGGGCCAAGCGTGATTGCGGCCGCAGCCACTTTTGCGCAAAGCAGCCAGCGGGTCACCGATGCGGCCGAAGATCCGTTTGCCGCCATCCCGGAGGCAAACCAGCTGCTGTTGCCACTCCCCCGCTTTGCCGAGGCCGCCGCGGTCGGCATCGTCAACGTCGCAACCGACCAGACCGGCACGCCGCGCTTTATTCCGTTAATCTCGCGTGCCGCAGACCGGCTGGATCCGGCTTTTCCGTTGCGTGCCGCGTCGGTGGCGCTCGGCGTCGATCCTACGATCGAACGCGACGCCATCATGCTCGGAAAGCTGCGTATTCCCACAGATATCGGCCAGCGTCTGCCGGTGACCTTCTATGGCCGGCACGGCAGCATCGCCACCTTCAGCGCCGCCGATGCGCTTGATGGCAAGCTTTCGGCGGATGCGGTGGCAGGCCGCATCGTCGTCATCGGTTCGACTGTCACCGGCGGCGGCGACGTCTTCCCGACGCCGTTCGATCCCGTCATGCCCGGCGTCGAGGTGATGTCGACGGCGATCACCCATCTCGTCACCGGCGACGGCATGGTGCGCGACCGCAGGATGCGGCTGATCGATGCAGCCACCGCCATCGGACTGCCGATCGTGCTCGTGTCGCTGGTCGCCTGGCGGCGGAGTGCGGCAGGCTATGTCATTATCGTGCTGACGCTGATCGTCTGGGCGATGCTCAATCTGTCGGCCTTCGCACATGGCTACTGGCTGAGTGCGGCGCTGCCGATCGCCGCGGCGCTGCCGCCGGCGTTGGCTTATGGCGCGGCCGAACTCTGGCTCGACCGCGGCCGCGCCCGCCATTATGCCGAGCAAAGCGCGCGCCTGCAGCGCATCGAGGCACCTGGCCTCGGCGAGTGGCTGGCGCGCGATCCGAATTTCCTCGCCGCGCCAGTGCGCCAGAATGCCGCTGTCATCTTCATCGATCTCTCGGGCTTCACCGGCCTCAGCGAAAATGTCGGGCCGGTGGCGGTGAGCGAGATGTTGAGCGGCTTCTTCGAATTGGTCGACGAGGAGGCGCGCGCCCATGGCGGCGCCATCACCAGCTTCATGGGCGACGGGGCAATGATCCTGTTCGGCCTGCCGGAGCCTGCCGATGACGATGCCGCCCGAGCCGCCGCTTGCGCAGTCAGTCTGTGCGAGCGCACAAGGGCCTGGCTTCAAGCGCATGCGGGCTTTGCCCAAAAGAAGATCGGCTTCAAGGTCGGCGCCCATTGCGGCCCGATCGTCGCCTCGCGATTGGGCACCGGCGACCGGCAGCAGATTACCGCGGCGGGCGACACCATCAATGTCGGCAGCCGGCTGATGGAGGTGGCCGCCCGCCATGGCGTCGAATTGGCGCTGAGCGCCGAAATCGTTCGCGCTGCAGGTCCCGACAGCGTGCTCGCGCAGTCCGGCCGGATGGAGGGACCGTTGGAAACGGCGCTGCGCGGCCGGGCAAGTCGCATCGACGCCTGGCTGTGGCGTAGCCGCACGCTTTGACAATCGCCGCGGGAGCGGCTAGGAACGGCGCAAATACCCCGCCGGCTGGCTCCGGCCATGGCGCAGCAACGCGCCTGACAGCTCCGAAAGATCGAACTCATGACAGAATTTAACGGCGTCGTTCCGGCGATCGCCAAGGCGTTGCAGAAGCGCGGTTACGCCGAACTCACCCCGGTGCAGAAGGCGATGCTCGATCCGGCGCTCGCCGCTTCCGACGCGCTGGTCTCGGCCCAGACCGGTTCCGGCAAGACCGTCGCCTTCGGACTGGCGCTGGCGCCGACGCTGCTTGAAGGCAGGGAGCGCTTCGGCAATGCCGGCGCACCGCTCGCCCTCGTCATCGCCCCGACGCGCGAGCTTGCCCTGCAGGTCAAGCGCGAGCTCGACTGGCTCTTCGAGATGACCGGCGCGGTGATCGTCAGTTGCGTCGGCGGCATGGACATCCGCAGCGAACGCCGGTCGCTCG
This sequence comes from Rhizobium aouanii, assembly GCF_037002925.1. Classification (NCBI taxonomy): domain Bacteria; kingdom Pseudomonadati; phylum Pseudomonadota; class Alphaproteobacteria; order Hyphomicrobiales; family Rhizobiaceae; genus Rhizobium; species Rhizobium aouanii. Next base: position 29,801 of record NZ_JBAMYD010000017.1, on the reverse strand, counting down.
AGCGTGGCGCCCATATCGTCGTCGGCACGCCCGGCCGGCTTTGCGACCATATCCGCCGCAGGGCGCTCGACATGTCGGAACTGAAGGCCGCCGTGCTCGACGAGGCCGACGAGATGCTCGATCTCGGTTTCCGTGAGGATCTCGAATTCATCCTCGATGCGGCGCCGGACGAACGCCGGACCCTGATGTTTTCGGCAACGGTGCCGGCTGCGATCGCCAAGCTGGCCAAGAGCTACCAGCGCAATGCCGTGCGCATCAGCACCGCGGCCGAGGAAAAGCAGCATATCGACATTGAATATCGCGCACTGATGGTCGCCCCGAGCGACCGCGAGAATGCGATCATCAACGTACTGCGCTATTACGAGGCGACCAATGCCATCGTCTTCTGCTCGACGCGCGCGGCCGTCAATCATCTGACGGCGCGGTTCAACAACCGCAATTTCGCCGTGGTGGCGCTGTCCGGCGAGCTGACGCAGAACGAGCGCACCCACGCGCTGCAGGCGATGCGCGACGGGCGCGCCCGTGTCTGCATCGCGACCGACGTTGCCGCCCGCGGCATCGACTTGCCGGGGCTCGATCTCGTCATCCATGCCGACCTGCCGACCAATCCGGACACGCTGCTGCACCGCAGCGGCCGAACCGGCCGGGCCGGACGCAAGGGCATCAGTGCCATGATCGTGCCGCTGAATGCACGGCGCAAGGCAGAGCGCCTGCTCGAGAATGCCGGTATTTCGGCTGCCTGGGCGCGCCCGCCTTCGGCCGAGGAAGTAAGCGAGCGCGACGACGAGCGGCTGCTCGCCGATCCGATCTTCAACGAAACGCCGCAGGAGGAAGAGCAGGGCCTGGTACAGCAGCTTCTCGCCAGCCACGGCGCCGAAAAGCTTGCCGCCGCTTTCTTACGTCTTTATCGCACCAATCATTCGGCGCCGGAGGATCTGCTCGAGGTTACCGTGCAGGACGAACGCAGCCGCAAGCGCCGCGACAATGCCGAGCCGTACGAGCCGGCGCAGAAGGGACCGCGCGAAGATTTCGGCGCCAGCGTCTGGTTCTCCGTCTCGGTCGGACGCAAGCAGAATGCCGAGCCGCGCTGGCTGATCCCGATGCTTTGCCGCAACGGCAATGTGACGAAGCGCGAGATCGGCGCGATCAAGATGCAGCCCGAGGAAACTTTTGTGGAGATCGCCGCGGCGAGCGCCGAAAGCTTCCTGGCGGCCATCGGTCCGAACAAGGCGCTCGAACGCGGCATCCGCGTGACCAGGCTTTCCGGCACGCCGGATTTCAGCCGGGCGCCTGCGCCGAAGCCTTATGCCGGCAAGCCATCCAGCGACGAGCGGCCGGATGATTCGTTCCGCAGCGAGCGGTCGAAGAACAAGTTCGGCAAGGGTCCGGGCGGCGGATATGCTGCCGCCGACAATGCCAGCGGGGAAAGACGGGATAACAAGCCCTGGAGCAAGAAGCCGGGCAAACCCCCTTTCGATGGCCCGAAGTCCGACAAGCCGAAATTCGAAGGCCCCAAATATGAAGGCAAGGGCGGCGGCGCACCGAAGAATAAGTTTTCAAAGAAGAAGCCCGGCTGATTTTGCCGGCAGCCCTTCGCTGGTCCGGCGGAGGGCTTTGGGCCGTATCCCTGAGGGAGGCAAGGATGGTGATGGAAACGGCGATCCTCAGCGTCCCGGTTTTCAGTACGCTCTGCAATGAGGCCTTCCGGCTGCGGCGCGCTATTTTCGTGCATGAGCAGAAGGTTCCCGAAGCCGAGGAATTCGATGCCGACGATCTCAACGCCCATCATCTTGTCGCCGTCACGGCGGGCGAGGTCTCGGGCACGCTGCGGGTCATTTACGCCGAGGAACACGTGAAGATTGGCCGGGTCGCCGTTGCCGGCCAATGGCGCGGCCAAGGCATTGCAGTCGCAATGATCGGACGAGCGATGGAACTGCATCGCGCTGCCCGCGACAACCGCTTCTATCTCACCGCGCAGGCGGACAAGCTGCCGCTTTACGAGCGTTTCGGCTTCGTCGCCTATGGCGCGGAATTTCTTGACGGTGGCATGCCGCATCTTGCCATGAAGAATTACTGAGCTTCGTCGGCAGGAGCAGACCTCGATGAAACGCCCCGCTATGCCGAATCCCGATCCGGCCGCCTTCATCAAGGCCAACCTGCCGATATCACCGGTTCCCTCCATCCCCGAGATCCTGCTCCATACGGCAGGGCCCGCGAGCGGGCTCTGGCGGCTTGCCGGTAGCAGAGAGGCCGATCCGCCGCCCTACTGGGCCTATCCCTGGGCCGGCGGCGCCGTGCTTGCCCGCCATCTGCTCGATCGACCGGAAATGCTGACCGGTCGCCGAGTGCTCGATCTCGGCGCCGGCTCCGGGCTCGTCGCCATTGCCGCGGCGAAGGCCGGAGCAGCCACGGTGACCGCTGTCGATATCGATACCAATGCCATTGCCGCAATCGAGCTCAACGCAGCGATCAACGGTGTGAACATCGTGGCCTGGGCCGCCGATATCATCGAGGATCAGCCACCAGCGACTGACCTTCTCGTGGTCGGCGACCTGTTCTACGACCCAGCGCTCGCCTTTCGGGTAATGGCCTTCCTGCGGCGTTGCCAGGCCTCCGGCATCGAGGTGCTGATCGGCGATCCCGAACGGGGCTACCTGCCACAGGGCGAACTCAGCCGAATCGCTACCCACGCAGTTGCGGACTTTGGCGCGGGCACGGGCGCCAAGGCTGTACAGGCGGGCGTCTTTTCGCTCTCCGGCGATCGTTGAAATGACGAGCTATGCCAGAAGGTCCGGCCGCAACAGCATGACAGGGCAGGGCGCTCCGGGGGGTAGTTCCGGCGCATTCGGCGGGCGGATGACGAGGCAATCGGCTGCAGCGAAGACCTTCATCATCGAGGAATCTTGCTTGCCGAAAGGTTCGGCGAGCCAGCCGCCGGTGGCGGATTTTACCAGCCTGGCGCGGATATAATCCTGGCGATGGTCATTGGCCCGCAGCGGCACGGCTGTCTCGGCGGTCATCTCGCGCCGGATCGGCGGCAGGAAGGCGAGCCGGCGGATCAGTGGTTCCAGGAAGAGCAGACTGCAGACAAGGCTGGAGACCGGATTGCCGGGCAGGCCGAGCACATGCGTCTCGCCGAAGCTGCCGACCATCAGCGGTTTGCCGGGGCGCATGGCGATGCGCCAGAAATCGAGCTGCATGCCGGCCTCGATCAGCGTGGCCCGCACCAGATCATGGTCGCCGACCGAAGCGCCGCCGAGCGTGACGATCACATCGACCTTGGCGCGCCGCGCCGTGTCGACCGCCGCGGTGATCCTGGCCTTGTCGTCAGGCACGATGCCGAGATCGAGCACATCGGCGCCGGCTTTGCGGGCAAGGGCTGCAATACCAAACGTGTTGGATGCGATGATCTGCGAAGGGCCGGGCGTGCTTCCGGGCGGCAGCAGTTCGTCGCCGGTTGCGAGGATGGCGATCAGCGGGCGCCGCAGCACCTCGACATCAGGCCGGTTCATGCCGGCAGCAACCGTCAGCCGCGAGAAATCGAGCACGGTGCCGGCCGACAGCACGGCTTCGCCTTCGGCGAAATCCTGGCCGCGGGGACGCACATGCTGGCCCTGCCGCACAGGGAAATTGGTTCTGATGCCACCCTCGACCCTCTCCGCATCCTCCTGCAGCAGGACGCTGTCTGCACCTGGCGGAACAGGCGCACCGGTGAAGATGCGGACGGTCTCTCCCTGGCCGACGCTTCCCTCGAAGCCGTGGCCGGCGGAAGACATGCCGATGACCTTCAGCACGGCGCCCGGCTCCGGCGCGTCTTCGCGGCGTAGCGCATAACCATCCATGGCGGAGGCATTGAAGGGCGGCTGGGTCAGGCCTGCCGTCAGATCGACGGCCAGGACACGGCCCTCAGCCTCGGCAAGCGGCAGCGTCTCGGACGCAGCAATGGGCTTCGCGCGAGAGAGTAAGCGGTTCAGGGCCTCGGCAACCGGGAGAAGGTTCATCTTGCCTCCGGATGACGGAAATCGCCGGATTTGCCGCCGGACTTTTCAAGAAGTCTGATGCCGCCGATCTCCATTGCCTTATCGGCCGCCTTGGCCATGTCGTAGATCGTCAGACAAGCGACCGAGACGGCGGTCAGCGCCTCCATCTCCACACCGGTCTTGCCGGTGAGCTTGGCGGTTGCCGTAACGCGCAGACCGGGCAGGGCAGCATCTTCGGCGATCTCGACCGTGACCTTCGTCAGCATCAGCGGATGGCAGAGCGGAATGAGATCGGCGGTGCGTTTTGCCGCCATGATGCCGGCAAGGCGCGCCGTGCCGATCACATCGCCCTTCTTGGCATTCCCTTGCTGTATGAGAGCAAGCGTTTCCGGCGCCATTTTCACATGGCCCTCGGCAGTGGCGATGCGCACCGTCTCAGCCTTGTCGGACACATCGACCATATGCGCCTCGCCGGAGGCATCGATATGGGTCAGACCGGGCTTTGCGCCGCTCATATCATTCGGCCGCGATGGCGGCTTCGCCAAAGAGCAGCGCGCGGGTGGCGGCCGCCACGTCGTCCTTGCGCATCAGGCTTTCGCCGACAAGGAAGGTATTGATGTCGACGGCCTGCAGGCGCGTGCAATCGGCATGGGTGAAGATGCCGCTTTCGCCGACCAGGAGCCGATCGTCAGGCACCATGGGAGCAAGCGCCTCGCTGACGGTGAGGCTAACCTCGAAGGTACGCAGATTGCGGTTGTTGATGCCGATGAGCGGCGAGGAGAGTTTCAGCGCCCGCTCCATCTCCTCGGCGTCGTGGACCTCGACCAGCACGTCCATGCCGAGGGCGAAGGCCTCGTCCTGCAGGCGTTCGGCTTCACCGTCCGATAGCGAGGCCATGATCAGCAGGATGCAATCGGCGCCCCAGGCACGGGCCTCGTGCACCTGATAGGTCTCGAACATGAAATCCTTGCGCAGCGCCGGCAGCGTGCAGGCAGCGCGGGCGGCTGTCAGAAATTCCGGCGCGCCTTGGAAGCTCGGCCTGTCGGTCAGCACCGAAAGGCAGGCGGCACCGCCGGCCTCATAGGCGCTCGCCAGCGACGGCGGATCGAAATCCGGGCGAATGAGACCCTTGGAGGGGCTCGCCTTCTTGATCTCGGCGATCAGGCCGAAGCGGCCGGCATCACGCTTGGCAATGAGCGCCTTGTGGAAGCCGCGCGGCGCGGACTGGCCGGCCTGCATTGCCTTGAGATCGGCAAGCGACACTGCCGCCTTGGCAGCGGCGATCTCCTCGCGCTTGTAGAGTTCGATCTTCTTCAGGATATCGGTCATCGGGCAATCCTAGTCGATATCGTTGGAAACGGCGATGAGTTTGTCGAGGGCGAGCGCGGTGGAGCCACTATCCAGCGACTGCGTGGCCAGCGTCATGCCGTCGCGGATCGTCTCGACCTTGCCGGCGATGACGAGCGAGGCGGCGGCATTGGCCAGCGAGACATCGCGATAGGCATTCTTGGCGCCGCCGAGCACTTCGCGAAGCGCTGCGGCGTTGGCGACACCATCGCCGCCCTTGATGTCGGCGAGCACGCAGGGGCTGACGCCGAAATCGGCAGGCGAAAGCTCGAAGGTACGGATCTTGCCGTCTTCGAGTACTGCAACTTTTGTGATGCCGGTGGTGGTGATCTCGTCGAGCCCGTCGCCATGGACCACCCAGACACATTCGGAGCCGAGATCGCGCATGACTTCGGCAAGCGGCACCAGCCATTGTGGCGAGAAGACGCCGAGCAGCTGGCGACGGACGCCGGCCGGATTGGAGAGCGGCCCGAGAAGGTTGAAGATCGTGCGCGTGCCGAGCTCGACCCTCGATGGGCCTACATGGCGCATGGCGGAATGATGCAGCTGCGCGAACATGAAGCCGACGCCGGCTTCAGCAATGCAGCGGGAGATGATCTCCGGACCGACGTCGAGCTTGACGCCGAGTGCGGCCAAATTGTCGGCTGCGCCCGATTTCGAACTCAGCGCCCGGTTGCCATGCTTGGCGACGGGAACACCGGCGCCGGCGACGATCAGCGCCGCCAGCGTCGAGATATTGTAGGTGCCGCTGGCATCGCCGCCGGTGCCGACGATGTCGATCGCATCGGCCGGCGCCTCGACGGTCAGCATCTTCGAGCGCATCGCGGTGACGGCGCCGACGATCTCATCGACGGTTTCGCCGCGCACGCGCAGCGCCATCAGGAAACCGCCGATCTGCGAGGGCGTCGCCTGGCCCGACATCAGGATGTCGAAGGCGGCGCGGGCCTCGTCACGCGTCAGCGGCTCGCGGCTTGCAGCCTTGGCCAGGAACGGCTTCAGATCGGTCATAAAGCCTCCTAGCGGACCGTCGCCTGTTCAGCGAGCGTCTGGTTGATCTGAGCGCCGTACTGCGTCTGCAGCAGGTTCACCATCTGATCGAGAATATCGTCGCCGGCGGCATTGGCCATGGCGGTGATCTGGGCATCGCGATTGTTCAGCACGTCGGCGGTCGGCTCGGTGTTGACCTCGGTGACTTTCAGCAGGATCTGCGTCGAGGGATCGGCGCCGACAGCGCTCGCGACCGTGTCGACCGGACCCGAGAAGGCGGCGGTGACGCCGGCGCGGCCGAGGACTGCATCATCGGTGGAGCGGGTGACACCGCTCTTGCTTTCGACGGCAATGCCGAGCGGCGTTGCGATATCGGCAAGGGCAGTGCCTTTCTGCGCCTCGGCCTTCAATGCCTCGGCCTTCTTGGCGAGCTCGGCCTTCTGCTGCTCCGCCGTCCAATCCTCGACGGCCTTTTCGCGCACTTCGGCGACCGGGCGGTCGCGGTCCGGCGTGATTTCGCGGACGTTGAACCAGACATAGCCGTCATTGCCGATCGGCAGCGGCGGCGCATCGACGCCGACCTCGGTCTTGAAGGCTTCGCCGAGCAGCTGCTGCCTGGCTGGGATATCCTTGACCTCTTTGCCATCCTTGTCGGCGCCGGTCATATCGACGGCATCGACGGTCACGGCCTTGAGATTCAGCTGGCCGGCGATGTCCTCGAGCGCCGAACCGCCAGCGCGCAGGTCCTCGATGCGGTCATGAACATTGATCACTTCCTGGGAGGCGTTGGAGAGCGCCAGCTGCTTGCGGATATCCTCCTTCACCTCGTCGAAATTCTTCGCCGTTTCCGACTTGATGTTGGTGACGCGCAGGATGACGGGGCCGAAGGAGCCATCGACGACAGGCGTCGTGCCGCCATCGCGCGAAACCGCAAAGGCCGCATCGGCAACGGCCTGGTCGGGAACCTTGTCCTTGGTGAACTCGCCGAGCAGCACGTCGCTTGCCGTCTTGCCCTGGTCGGAGACCAGCTGATCGAAGCTGGTGCCGCTCTTCAGCGCCGTTTCGGCGGCGGCGGCGAGATCCTTGCTGGCAAAGGTCAGCTGTTCGATGGTGCGGCTTTCCGGCGTGCGATAGGTATCCTTGCTCTTGTCGAAGGCTTCGTGGATCTGGTCGTCGGTGACGGTCGCGGCATCGGCAATATCGCCAGGCTGCAGCTTGAGATAGACGAGCTTGCGGTATTCGGGCGCCCGGTAGCGCTGCTTGACACCTTCGAACCACGTCGCCAGCACGTCGTCGGCAGGTGCCTTGATCGGCTCGATATTGGCGTTGGTGAGCAGCAGGTATTCGACGCTGCGGCTTTCGTCACCATAGAGCTTCAGAGCGTCGACCAGCGTCTTCGGTGCCGTGAAGCCATTGGAGATGGCATCGACCACCTGGCTGCGGATAGCGACCTTGCTGCGCTCCTTGATGTAATCATCCTGGCGGATGCCGGCATTGCTCAGGCGCGAAATGAAGAGCTCGCGGTCGAACCGGCCGTTGACGGCCTTGAAAGCCGGATCGTCAGCGATCAACTGGGCGAGGCGATCTTCGGAAAGGCCGAGGTTCATGTCTTCGGCGAGCTGGTCGAGCGAGGCGCCGGCGACGAGCTGGGCGAGCACCTGCTGCTCGACGCCGAAGGCGCGGGCCTGCTCGGGGGTGAGGCGCGTGCCGAACTGCTGGCTGAGGCTTGCCACCTGGCGCTGATAGGCGAGGTGGAATTCGTTGACGTCCACATGCTGATCGCCGACGGTCACGACCGCGGTGCTGTTGCCGCCTGACAGCAGCTCATGCGACACGCCCCAGACGCCGAAGGACGCGACGAGCAGAAGCAGGAGGAGCTTGGCAACCCAGGTCTGAGCAGCTCTTCTCAGGATATGGAACATAGAAACGCAAACCTCGCAGTATCATTGACCCGCGCGCGGGCGGACATTCGACGTTCCTTAAAACAAACCCGACAGGAAATGAAGGGTTTGTCGCGCGAAAAGCTGCACAAGGCGGCTGCTCAACCACGGCGGCTTTGCGGCGAACAAAAGATCGGTCGCGGCGGAACCTTTCGGGCCGCCATTTCGTTGAAGCGGCATCCCATGAAACAGGAGCAGACCATGGCAGAATTGAAAACCGCTTCCGCCGAATCCACCGCTGCGCGCGTCAAGGCTGATATTGCAGCAGACGATCTGTCGGCGCAGGTCGCAGCCCTTCGCAACGATCTCTCCCGACTGACGGAAAGCGTGGTCGCGCTGGGGCAGGGGGCGAAGTCGGCGGTGACCGACGAGGCTTCGCTGATGACGGAACGGCTGCGCGACAAGGTGCGCGAAGAACCGCTCGTGGCACTCGCCGTGACGGCAGGCATTGCCTACGTGTTCGGCCTGCTCAGCCGTCGCTGAACGCGAATTCAGGGTAAGGAAAAGCCGGACGTCATGAACGCCCGGCTTTTGACATTTCCGACGACCGGCAAAAGCGCCGGAGGCCAGCTATCGCGACCTAGTCAGCGGCGGATGACGCGCCCGATCGCAATCAGGATGCAGGCACCGATGAAGCCGGTGATCAGATAGCCCAGCCAACCGGCGAGCGGCTGGATGTTCAACAGACCCAGGATCCAGTTGGCGACGATGGCGCCGACGATGCCGAGCAATATGTTCATGAGCAAGCCCATGCTGCTGCTCATGACCTTTTCCGCCAGCCATCCGGCGATGCCGCCGATGATGATGGCTGCAATCCAACCCACGCCTGCGTTTTCCATGGTTATCTCCCTCCTGGCAAAACGAGTCACAGAATGCACGAAACGAAAGGAAGTTCCACTCCCAGTTACTGGGATCGCGTGCGGGTTCAGCAACTTATGTGATTCACGGCTGCAGCAGGGTGACCGGAGAGTGCAGCGCGTGGGCGACAATCTGGAACAGCAGGCCGGCAATGGCGAGCAATGCGAAGCCGAACGGCATAATCAGGCTCTTGCTAAACATCTTTCCTCTCCCCTTTTGCGTAAAGCATAAGCGGAAGCGGACGGAGCGCAACAATATTGTTAACGAATAGTTAAGCTTAGCAATTAATTAAATTTCAATACACCGATTGGCGTAAAAAAATACTTGCGAATGTTGAAAGTTTTGTTTTGCACCTTTCCCGTGTTGTTGACGGATCATCTGCGATCCATGCGCTCCAGACCTTCCGATCTCCCGCCTTGTCGTCGAGGCGGAAAGTGGTGCTGCTATCTCTCCGGGTCACAAGCAATGAGGCCGCGGAACGCGGTCGGCACCGGTTCCAGTGATCGCGCGCCTTAAGGGCCAATCCATTTGCTGCGGCAATTAGGTCCGGTGGACGATCAGCATGAAGACGAGGAAGGACGCCGTTGCGACAGTCGCGGCGAAGGCAATCTGATAATCCATGTTCGCTAACCCCAGTTGGATGGCTCCTGTAAACGCCTGTGGCGTCACCGAGTTCCAAGCCGCCGTTCGCCGTCATCGCCTGCGGATTGATTTTGGTGCGGACTGCATCATTTTACGAATCGCCATTCAACCAGGGGAACACTTGATGCCAAAAGCTGCAATCGCTATCGCCTGCATCTGCCTGCTCACGCTTTCCGGCTGCGGCAATACCGCATACGGGCTGAAGAAGGATGGACAGGAAGCGAGCCACGCCATGGACAATGCGACCCATCGGGTGCTTTCGGCCGGCGCCAAGAAGTAATGCTGGCGATTGAATAAAAAGCCCGCCTGGGGTGAGGCGGGCTTAGGATTAACAGGGAGAATGGACGGATAGGCTCCGCCTCAATTAATACAGCATTTTCTTAAGCGCATGACTTTACGTCATTCGACGTAACGCGACCGATGCGGCCATGATTCGGAATCGAATAAGAGATATCCGGATCGAATCAGAAGTTGCCCCAGTTCTGAGCGCGGGCACGAGCGCGAATAATCCGGTATTCGCGACCGCCATAGAGCGAGCCGATTGTCAGCAGAAGCGTCAGAACGTCCCAGATGATATGCATGTTATCCTCTTAGGTTGGACGGCCCTGCCGTCGATCGGTGAAGATACAATAGCAATCTTTCGAACGTCCTTATATGACAAGAAATCGGGATGAGCGGGAAGGCCGGCAGGGCGCTTCCGCAGAGGAGAGGCGGCCTTGCCGCCTTGGAGCAGCAAAGTGAACAGATTACACGGTGGCTTATGACGATTTTCTCCGTCCGCCACATCACGTCCTATCGTTACGTCAGGGACGTCGATTTCGGCGAGCATCGATTGATGTTCCGGCCGCGCGACAGTTTCGACCAGCGGCTGATCGAAGCGTCGTTGACGATCTATCCCGAGGAAAGTCATGTGCGCTGGATCCATGATGTTTTCGGCAATTGCGTGGCGCTCGTCGATTTTTCGAGGCCGGCGTCCGAACTTCGTTTCGAAACCTGGATCACGCTCGATCATACGCCCCAGGTCGCCCTGGATCTCAAGGTCGATGACGCGGCCCTGACCTATCCATTCTCCTACGACAAGGACGAGATTGCCGATCTGACGCCGGCGATGCAGCGCCATTACCCCGACCCGAACGACGAGGTCGGACGCTGGGCACGCCAATTCGTCCGCCAGGGGCGTCCGACGGAGACCGGGCATCTGCTGATGACGCTCTGTTACGCCGTCCGCGAAAGCTTCGTCTATGCGCGGCGCCATGAACATGGAACGCAGACGCCGGTGCAAACCTTGCGGCTTCGCTCCGGCACCTGCCGGGATTTTGCGCTTCTGATGATGGAGGCGGCGCGCATCCTCGGCCTCGCGGCGCGGTTCGTTACGGGTTATGTCTATGTTCCCGACCGGGACGGTTCCACCGTTCTCGGCGGCGGTTCCACGCATGCATGGTGCCAGATCTATCTTCCAGGCGCCGGCTGGACGGAGTTCGACCCGACCAACGGCATCGTCGGTAACCGCGATCTCATTCGTGTCGCGGTTGCCCGCGATCCGCGCCAGGCAGTCCCGTTGAGCGGCAGCTACGACGGGGACGGGAAGGATTTCGACAGCATGACGGTGCAGGTCAACGTCACCACGAGGTAATCTCGATTACCTCCGAAGTAATCTTGGGTTTCTCGGGTAATCTTGATTACCCCGAGCCGGCCGCGCAGTGACAGTCCCGCGGCCACGGAACCGGGTAGCGCGATCAACGTTCCATACTCACCTCCACCTCTGCGGAGACGCGATAAGGAAGCCACCATGAAGATACGCGCCGGGTTTCATCTGGGCTATGAATGCACGCAGCCGACGCCGATGCTGCTCGTCCTCAATATCCATCCCTCCCGTCGCGCCGATCTTCTCAGCGATCAGACCCTGACATTCGACCGGCCGATCGAGGCCTGGAGCTATACCGATGTGTTTGGCAATGCCTGCAGCCGGATCGTCGCCCCGCCGGGGCTGACGACGATCTCCACGGAATTCGAGATCTACGACAGCGGCCAACCCGACATCGTTCCCGACGATGCCGTCCAGCACGCGATCAATGACCTGCCGGACGATGTGTTGGTCTTCCTGCTCGGCAGCCGCTATTGCGACACCGACAGGCTTGCGGATTTCGCCTGGGCCAGGTTCTCGTCGACGCCGCTCGGCTGGGCGCGTGTCCAGGCGATCTGCGATTTCGTCCATGACCACATCACCTTCGATTACCTGAAGGCCGACGTGCTCAGGACCGCGCATGGCGGCTTCACCGACAAGACGGGCGTCTGCCGCGACTTTGCCCATCTCGCCATTGCGCTTTGCCGATGCATGAATATCCCGGCACGATATTGCACTGGCTATCTCGGCGATATCGGCGTTCCGATCGATCCCAATCCGATGGATTTCAGCGCCTGGTTCGAGGTCTTTCTCGGCGGCCACTGGCATACGGTCGACGCCCGCCACAACACGCCGCGCATCGGCCGGATTCTGATGGGAACCGGCCGCGACGCCACCGACGTCGCCATGTCGACGGCCTTCGGTCCGGCAACGCTCTCCCGTTTCGAGGTGATCACCGAGGAAGTGCCGCAGGAGGCGATGAAAGCCGATTGATCCAGGGGCCGGCCTTACGTTGCATCGACACCCAGCATCGCGGGCGAGGCGGGTCCTATGCCTTCTTCAAAAACTCGGTTTTCAACACGAGGCCTTTGACCTGCTTGGTGCTGCACTCGATCTCGCCTGGATCGTCCGTCAGACGAATGCCCTTGACCAGCGTTCCACGCTTCAGCGTCTCGGAAGTTCCCTTGACCTTGAGGTCCTTGATGAGCGTCACGGAATCGCCGTCGTGAAGCTGGCTTCCGTTGCTGTCTTTTACAATGATGTCGCTCATAACGTCCCCGTTTGGTGATCGGGACGGGAAATCATGGCGACGCGGAATAGTCAACCATACGAATGGATCAATCGCCTGACCTCAAAAATCCTACACAGGCCTTCAATCAACTCGCGCAGGCGTCCCGCACGCAGCCGCGCAGCCAGCGATGCGCCGGATCGGCATCCATCCTGGGGTGCCAGAGCAATGACACCGTGATCTCAGGCGTCGGGACGGGGAGGGGAAAACTGTGCATTCCCACGCGCAAGGCTCCCGTGTGCCGTTCGGGCACGCTGGCGATCAGATCGGAGTTCCGGGCGAGTTGCAGCGCTGTGGAAAAGCCGCTGACGATGGTGGCGATCTGCCGTTCCAGCCCGAGCGCGTTCAAGGCTTCATCGATCGGTCCCTTGTCGAGCCCGCGCCGCGAGACGTAGATGTGTTGGCCGCCGGCATAAAGGGAGGGCGTCATCTCGCGCTCGCAAAACGGATGCCCCAAGCGCATGACGCCGATGAAACGATCGCGGAACAAGGCCTGCGCCCGCACCTCCGGCCCGGTCGTCCCGCCGACGACGCCGGTTTCCAGATCGACGGTCCTGTCGCGAAGCGGGGCGCTGTCCCTATCCGGTTTCTGCACGAAGCGTAGCCGCACACCGGGCGCTTGCCGACCGAGGCGGGCGATGAGATCCGGCCCGAAGCTCTCGGCAAAGCCTTCGCTGGTGCGCAGCGTGAACGTCCGGACCAAGCGTTGAAGGTCAAGCGCCTCGGCAGGACGCAGGATCGCCTGCGCGTCCTCGACAGTCCGGCCGACCCGCTCGCGCAGTTCGAGCGCGCGCGGCGTGGGGACGAGGCCGCGGCCGGCCCGCACCAGCAGCGGATCGCCCGTCGTTTCGCGCAATCGCGCTAAGGCCCGGCTCATCGCCGACGGGCTGAGCCGCAGCCTTTGCGCCGCACGCGCAACGCTGCCTTCGGCAAGCAGCACATCGAGGGTGACGAGGAGGTTGAGATCGGGTGTCGACATGCATCAAGTATAACACGCTTTCATCGTGATGTGGCGTCAGACGCATGAATGAAGTGCAAACCATGCGCCTTCCGCCATATCAAGCAGAGGACTAGGTTTTCACCAGTTCCATTCGGGGGAACTAAGAGAAAACGGAGTTCACGGGTTGAAATCGATCATTGCAGAGCGAAACGAGGCCATCGCCGAACAGCCACCCTCCGTACGATGGGCGCTTGCCAGTCTTTCCCTCTCGATGTTGCTGCCGTCGCTCGGCACCAGCATCGCCAACGTTGCCCTGCCGAGCCTGGCGCAGGCGTTCGATGCCACCTTCCAGGATGTGCAGTGGATCGTTCTCGCTTACCTCCTTGCCATCACCACCCTGATCGTCAGCGTCGGACGGCTTGGCGACATCACCGGTCGGCGCCGGCTGCTGCTCATCGGCATCCTGCTTTTCACGCTGGCCTCGGTCCTCTGCGGCGTCGCGCCGACGTTATGGCTGTTGATTGCCGCGCGCGCTGTGCAGGGCCTGGGTGCGGCCATCATGATGGCGCTCACCATGGCCTTTGTCGGCGAAACCGTGCCGAAAGAACGAACCGGAAGCGCCATGGGGCTGCTCGGAACGATGTCGGCGATCGGTACCGCTCTTGGGCCCTCGCTCGGTGGCCTGCTGATCGCCGGGCTCGGCTGGCCGGCAATCTTTCTCGTCAACGTGCCGCTCGGCGTTCTGACCTTCGTTCTCGCCTATCGCCATCTGCCCGCCGATATCGGCAAGGGGAAGACGGATCGGAAGGGCTTCGACATGGCGGGCACACTGCTGCTTGCGCTGACGCTTTCGGCCTATGCGCTGGCGATGACGATCGGGCACGACCGCTTTGGCCTGCTGAACGTCGCCCTGCTGCTGGCTGCCGTCTTCGGCACCGGTTTGCTCGTCTTCGCCGAGGCGAGAGCGGCATCGCCGCTGATCCAGTTGACGGTGTTCCGCAATCGCGTGCTCGCCGCCAGCCTGGCGATGAACATGCTGGTTTCGACTGTGATGATGGCGACGCTGGTCGTGGCGCCGTTCTACCTCTCCCATGCGCTGGGGCTCAATCAAACTTTCGTCGGCATCGTCATGTCGATCGGCCCCGTGATCTCCATCTTGAGCGGGGTCCCGGCCGGTCGCCTGGTCGACCGTCTGGACGCACCATTCGTGGTCGTCGCAGGGCTCCTCGCCATGGCGGCAGCCTCCGTCGCCATGGCCGTACTTCCCGGGATATCAGGCTACATCGCCGCCATTGCCATGCTGACACCCGGCTATCAGCTGTTCCAGGCGGCCAACAACACTGCCGTCATGGCGGACGTCCACCCGGACCAGCGGGGCGTCATCTCGGGCATGCTCAACCTGTCGCGCAATCTCGGGCTGATTACCGGCGCATCCGTGATGGGCGCCGTCTTCGCGTTCTCTTCGGGAACACCCGATATCACGGCGGCGCATCCCGAGGCCATTGCCTCAGGCATGCGGATGACCTTTGCCGTCGCGGCAGCACTGGTTATCGCCGCGCTCGCCATCGCGGCCGGGATTTATCGACGCCGAACCAATTCCGAAGCATGATCAGCGCCCGGTATGGACATGCGAGCAAAGCCGCCGAGAATTCAACTGGACTCGAGTTTGCCGGTCCAGCGGTTTCGTCCCTTCCAGTATGAGCACTCCGGGCACGCCTCGCCGCTCGGATAGTCGATTCCCTCCTCGTGAGGGCAGCCGATGATTGCGTCCACCATCACTACCGACTTCACCTCATTCTCGCGCAGGAATGCGGCGATCTCGGCGATCACGGTCTCGTCCATCCTGAGATCGCCGGTTTCGGCAAACCATCGGCGCAGATCGGCCGGATCCGCATGCAGCGCCGGGATGATGCTGACGGCAGCCTTGCTGGCGCGGCGGTTGTCAGGCCCATAATATGCGATCGTACCCATGGGGTAGCCGCGGTTACCGCGCTTGCTCTTTTTCTCGAGCCATTTCCGTGGTTGCCAGCCTAATTTCATTGTCGCTGCTCGCTTTTCAGTGGTTTGCTATTCTATTATCCAGCCTAATTCGTGGGGTAAAGTTCGGTGAGCATATGGCGAGCAAGAGACAATGGATCATGACACGGAGCGAGAAGCCGGCTCCGGTCGACAATCTTGAGAAGCAGGCGATTATCGCAGCCTGCGAGGCCTTCATTCGCGATATTCTGAAGCCGCGTTTCCTGCCTGAAATCCGGCCGACCGAGTGGAACTACGTCGTCGATATCAGAGGCTCGTGGGCGGGAAATCGATATCGGTTCATGCAGCGCTACAGATCCGGCTTTGAGGACATCACGGCGAGGAGTTCGATGCCCCCTTCGCCCGCATCGACCGCATGGGACCAGACCGGTTCGATATCTATTGGATGCGGCACACAGGCAAATGGTGGCGGCTCCATTCCGGGGTGACGCTTGCCGAGGCGCTGCGAATCCTCGAAACTGACGGCATGCTGCATCCGGTCTGATCAAGACAGAACGGCGCGGCAGACTGGAACCGCCTTCGTCCACGATGACATCTCGACCACCACGGCCATGAGCGAATATCAATATTACGAATTTCAAGCGATCGACCGCCCCCTCAGCGACGCGGATCGCCGCTCCCTCCGGGAGTTATCGACCCGGGCGCGGATCACCTCCACGAGCTTCACCAATTCCTACGAATGGGGCGATTTCAAAGGTGATCCGGCCGAGCTCATTGGGCGCTGGTTCGACTTGCACCTCTATCTCGCCAATTGGGGAACGAGGCGCCTGATGATCCGCTTTCCGAAGCGGCTCGTCGACCGGCAACGCCTCGACGGATTTCTCAGCGCGGTCGATGGCGCCGAACTCACCACCTCAGGTGAAAACCTGATCCTCGATATCATATGCGAGGAAGTGGAATCCGAGGATGATTGGGAAGAGGGGCCGGGCTGGCTCGCGGCGCTGACGCCATTGCGCGCGGCGGTGCTCGGCGGTGATCTCAGGCTCTTCTATCTGCTGTGGCTGATGGCGGTCCAGGCGGAAACGCTCGGGCCGGAGGTGGTGGCGCCACTGCCCGGGATAGGCCCGATGACCGATGAGCTTGAAGCCTTCGCACAATTCTTCCGTCTCGATGCCGACCTCGTTGCGGCCGCCGCCGAACGCCCGGCCGAAACGACATTGGCCGGCTCGATGGCATCGGATGCCGTCCGAAGCTTCATCGCTTCCATGTCCAACGGCGAGAAGACGGAGATGCTCATGCGTCTGATCGAGGGCGATCCGTATGTGGCCGGCGAGTTGCAGAAAAGCGCCCGGAGCTTCTCGGCTATGGCCTCCGCAGCCAAGCCGGCCGCCGCCCCGCCCACGGTCGCGGAACTGCAAGCCCATGCCGGCGCGATTCGCGATGTCCGCGAGCGCAAGGAAAACGAGCGGCTGGCGGCGGAACGAAAAAAGCAGGAGGCGGAAGAGGCCCGCGCCCGCCGCACACGGCTCAACGCCATCATCCAGCGGGGCGAGGCTGTCTGGCGCGAGATCGAGGCCGAGATCGAGCGCCGCAACGCTTCCGGCTATGACAAGGCCGCCAGCCTGCTCGCCGACCTGAAGACGATCGCCGAACAAAATGGCGGCACGGCCGATTTCACCCGCCGCCTGCATTCGATCCGTGAACGCCACGCTCAGAAGGGGCGCTTCATCGAGCGGCTGAACGTTTTCGGTTAGTCGGTGCCAGCGCAGCTCAGACCAAGGTCCGATCCATCCCGGACTTCGTGCCCATGGCAACTTCCAATCGATGCAATAGGTTGCTTCGGCATGCGTGGAGGTGTCGGAGTTTTGCTGTGACTAAAATGATCGTTGCGGGGATGATCCTGGCGCCGCTTGTTTTCTGGGGCTCTATTGGCGTCCTGATATACGCGTACTTCTCGTGATGGCTGTTCGGCAATTACCGACTGAGGTCGGCCGCGACCCGCTTATCTACCGATATGAGCGACGGTCAAGATTTCGACCAGGGCATCCGGCTTCATGGGGCTGCATTGGCATCATGGAATGAGAATGATTGAACCGCGCGCGCTCGGCGCGCTTCCATATCTTCGTGCACTTGGCCGCATCGCCGAGCCCGCATTTCGAAACATTCTGCGCCTTGACGATGCCGGCCGATGGCGCCGCAGAGATTCCGAACTGCCGTCTGGCAGCCGACACATCGGGATCAGATCGAGTGGCCACGGAAGATCGCAACGGCCGCAGTGACCAACTCGGCATTGTCGTTGGCAAGTGTCCCATCCGGGAGGTGCTTTCCATCTTCCAGGCCGATACGGGTGGAGTAGCGCCGCTCACGCGCCAACCTGACGAAGGGCCACACGGTGTCGTCGAAACCGTGCAGAAGAATGGGCCGATTGACCCGGCTATCCCTGAGCACCTTGATAATGCCGTCCGCGATGCCGCATGCGCGCTGCAAATCCTGTTCATTATCGAGCTCGATGAGCACGCGAAAGACCCGCTCATGATCATCGAGGCCGATGTAGCGGTCCGCATCGGCGACCGATGCCAGTCCGACTTCAACGCCGACACCCTTCTGCCGCAGCAGCTGCATGACACCAGGCGCATCGTCTTCCGACAGGTTCACCGAGGCATAATCCGGCAGGACATCCCAGTGGCTTATGGCTTCCCGCGTTTTCTCCCGATCACCTTCGATCCAGACGCCGGTGGACACACCGATCAGCGTTCCCGGACAGACACGGCGGATCGCGCCGACAGTGCCGTCGACGGCGGCAAGGCTTTCCTTGCCATCGGCTCCGCGCGGATGGACGTGGAGCTCCGCAGCGCCGGCAGCGACCGAAGCCGTGGCATCACGCACCATGGCATCGATCGCCAGGGGAAGGAGGGGATGGAAATCGCTCGGCCGCGCGCCGTTGATGCAAGCTTGAACGATCATAAAAGGAGCCTAGCGTTTGTTGGGCCGCATACCACATTTGGAAACCTGAAAACTTAGGGGCGCTGCCGACAAAGTCATTTCCCTTGCCGTTGCAGCCCAATAATATCAAATCAGTCGAGATAGGCGACTGCCGCTCTCGTGCAGGGTCAAGCTGCGCGCACGCCGACCAGAGGACGGCCACGTGATCTCGTGGCAGCGACGTGACGTCAATCTGCCGCCCGACCCCATTCTTAAGTTAATGGCGGTCGCGTCCTGTTGCTGCCTGTATATCATCTTATCGTCAACGCAAAGGAGGAGGCGCGAAACCTCATCTATTGCCCTCGGGGAAGGCCAACCTTCTTGAGGTACAAAACCGCAATTTTCGGAAAACGACGGATGGCGGTAGCGTTGCGAACTCTACGACATCGAAATTCTTAGCTCAGCTCACCGCAGGCAGCGGCGAACAGTCGTTGGCCCGGCCATCGAACCCATCACCGGCTGATCCTGACCCGCCACATTCAGAACCGCATCAAGATACGCGAGAAACAGGGCGGCCGCTGCTGCTACTGCCTCCAGCCTATGGTTCTGAGTGACAAACCGCCACATAAGCAGCCGCGGAATGCCGAAACCCTTGTGCACCTGCGGGGCCGCTCTGATGGCGGCAGCAACAATCGAGACAACATCGCTTTGGCGTGCAAGCGTTGCAACGAAGAGCGCGGCGGCATGGACTGGCTCCTGTATACGAGCTACCGACGCGGCGAGATTTGGGAACTAATCGAATACGCGCCGCCCTGTGCGCATCGGCGGCGGGACCAACACCATAGGCCGGCGCGATCACCACAAGCAACCACACCAGCGGCGCGCCAGCCGGTGTTTTCTGGGATGCTCGCAGCCGTTCATCGGAGGTTAATGCTTATTAACCCAGAATCGCAGCCTGAAAGGATGCGCCGATGAAGATGCTTTTTTCCTCACTTGCAGCCATGATCTTGTCTGCATCTTTCGCCCTGCCGCTGAACGCCGCGCCGATCGTCGTGCCGAACGCAGTACATATGCACACCCCCGACGTCGAGCAGGTCAAACACCGTCGCCACGGTAATGGACATGCGTATGGCCACCGGAAGAAACACCGGTACGCTTACCGCGACTGTCGGTATTACGGCTCGTGCTATCGTCCGCGGTATTACGGCAGTCGCGACTATTACGGCTATCGCGACTATCAACCCTATCGTCGTCGGTCAGGTGTGACCGTCTATTTCGATTTTTAGCCGGCAGTGCCACGGAAACCAACCTTGGTGATCAACAAATGCGCCGCCGGCCTCACCTGCCGGCGGTTTTTATACCAGAAGCGGGGTTACGATAAGCGTGCAATTCTCGCGCGGAAAGCGGAAATTGTGCGACAAAATCAATATAATATGGCGGAAGAGGTGGGATTCGAACCCACGGTACGGTTTCCCGCACGCCGGTTTTCAAGACCGGTTCCTTAAACCACTCGGACACTCTTCCATCTGATTGAAAAGGTTGAGACATCAACATTCTGTCGATGTCTACGAACCGGCCATTGCTACCGATTTGCTACCCAATCGCTCGATGGCTGGCTTTTTAGCAGCTTTGATAGCAGCGTCAACTTGCTCTGCAGCATTTGCCGGTATCCTTTGCATGACGTGCGAACGAATTCGAGCGTGAGCGAGGCAGGCCTATTCCGCACATTCGAAATGACTCGCGTTCTCCCAGGCTTGAGCGTTTACTGTGTTGTTCTGGCGGAGGAAACAAACCATGGCCATGTATCTCACACGATTCAGCTACACGCCCGAGACCTGGGCGCGGATGATCGAAAACCCCGAGGATCGCCGAGAGGCGGCACGCAGTTACATTGAATCGGTGGGCGGAAAGCTGCATGGGTTCTGGTATGCCTTCGGCGAGCATGATGGTTGGAATCTGTGGGAGGCGCCTGATAACGTATCGATGGCGGCGGTCGCACTGGCGATCGGCGCAGGAGGCGCGCTCAGCTCCATGGAGACCACTGTCCTTCTCAGCGTCGAGGATACGATCGAAGCCTTGGAAAAGGCGAAGTCGGTACACTATCGTCCACCGGCAGCATAGGCGGCGGCCCACGGCTCCCCATCCACGTCGAGATGAGCGCTTTGCGCTTCTCGTTCCGGCGCAAGCTTTCTGTGAATTGCGCCAGAGACATGACAGACTTAGCTTCCGTCAGATCCAAGGCCCTTCGGACCGTTGAGTTGGTTCATATCCTCGCCGAGAGATCGAACCGCCTCCATCGTCACGGCGAGGGCCGACATCAGGATTGCGATGTCGTTGTCTTTATCCGGCTGGGAAAGTGCGCGAGATCGAGCGTGCAACTGCTGGCTGACCGTGTCGAGCTGCGTCAGGGTTTCATCGTTCATGGTGATCCTCCAAAGGTCTAAACCATCAAAGCCCGCGGCGGACAATTCGTTCCCATACAGAAGGAAGCGCCGTCCGCTGCCGCTCATCAAATACGCGCAGACCATGTTTCAATATGGAGCTTTTGGGGCGTCCGGAAGTACCCGGATGTTCACCATATGCCCCGCATCGGCACGATGACTTCGGGGCTCATTGCGGTGGCAGAAGGGCGGGCGGAAAGGGCTATCGTTAGTGATTTATAAACCATAATCATTAGAATTGTCGCTATCGCTGCGAAATCGTTCGTAAATTTGCCACGAACTTAACAAGATTAAAGCCTCGTTAGGCGGGCGGGAATAAGGCGCTATTGCTCCAGTATGGGGCAGGGTTCCTTAACCATAACGATCTTTGAGCGGCGTGGGGCATATGAAACTGGATTACGGGGCGGCGTCTTTCGCAACGGCAGCACGGTGGCTGGCGATCTCGGCGATGTGTGCGACGGTTGCGGCTTGCGGCACGACGCAGGCGGTGCCGAAGAAAAAAGCCCACGGCAAAGAATATTTCTCAGAATCCGAATATGGCGTGAAGGCGAGCCCGCGGGTCGCCACCGGCAACAACATTCCCAAGGGCGGCGGCCGCTACATCGTCGGCAAGCCCTACGAGGTGAAGGGCAAGCGGTATTACCCGAAGGAAGATTTCGCTTATAACAAGGTCGGCGTCGCCTCCTGGTATGGCTCGGCCTTTCATGGGCGCCTGACGGCGAACGGCGAAGTCTACGACCAGATGCATCTTTCCGCCGCCCATCCCACCTTCCCGCTGCCAAGCTATGCGCGCGTTACCAATCTCGAAAGCGGTTCTTCCGTCATCGTGCGCGTCAACGATCGCGGTCCCTATCACGAAGGCCGCATCATCGATCTTTCCAACAAGACGGCCGACATGCTGGACCTGCAGCACAGCGGCACCGGCAAAGTGCGTGTGCAATATGTCGGCCGCGCCCGCATGGACGGCCATGACATGCCCTATCTGATGGCCTCCTACGCGCCGAAGGGCAGCCGTATTCCCGGCGTCAATCCTGAAGGCCAGATCGCAACCGGCGTGATGGTCGCCTCCAACAGCCGCAAGATCACCCGCGACCAGCTGCAGAGCTCGGAAGACTACGAGACGCCGGCCAACGTGCCGGTGCCGAGGTCGGCCACCTCCTATGCCGGCTCGACGCCGAGCGCCCGCAACAATGCGGCACCGGCCCCTGCACCAGCGGCCCATGTTCTGGTCGCGCCATCGGCACCGTCCTTCAACAATGGCACGCAGGCGATGGACCAGATGGTCGTGCTGCCGGAGATCGGTCCGATGCCCTACGAGCGGCCCCAGAATTCGCTGGCGCTCGGCTACCAGAACGAAGAGGTGAAGACGGTGACCGTCGATCTCGCCTTCGACGCGGTGATGGTGCGCAATGACGGGCTGACCCAAGCGTCCATCCTGGCCTCGGCCAAGCGCCGGCAGACAAACGTCGCCGCGCGCTGAACTGGCAATTGCATCGGATTTCCTCGCGTTCTAACCTCCTGAAATACGCCGCTCGATCAATGGAAATTGCGATGCTGAAGCCCGCGCTTCGCCTGCTTGCATGCCTGATGCCGTTCGCCACCGGCGCCTTTGCAGCCGATGGCGGTGCCGCCGGCTTCGCCACCAAGGCGGCGCAGGCCTATATGATCGAGGCTACCACCGGCACGGTGCTTCTCGCCAAGAACGAGGATCAGGGCTTTTCGCCGGCCTCGCTCGCCAAGCTGATGACGATGGACCTCGTTTTCGAGGCGCTGACCAAGGGCCAGATCACGCTCGACACCGAATATCCCGTTTCCGAATATGCCTGGCGGACGGGTGGCGCGCCGTCGCGGACGGCGACGATGTTTGCCAGCCTCAAATCGCGCGTCCGCGTCGAGGACCTGATCAAAGGTGTCGCCATCCAGGGCGCCAATGACAGCTGCATCATCCTCGCCGAGGGCATGGCCGGAAGCGAGCAGCAATTTGCCGTGTCGATGACGCGCCGCGCCCGCGAACTCGGCATGGAGAAGGCCGAGTTCGGCAATTCCACCGGCCTTCCCGACGGCAAGAGCAAGGTGACGGCACGTGAGATGGTGACGCTCGCCGCCGCCCTCCAGCAGACCTATCCGAACCTCTATCCCTATTTCGCGCAGCCGGATTTCGAATGGAACAAGATCTTCCAGCGCAACCGCAATCCGCTGCTCGGGCTCGATCTCGGCGCCGATGGGCTTGCGACCGGCTTTACCGAGGGCGAGGGCTATTCGATCGTCGCTTCGGTTGAGCGCGACGGCAGGCGGCTGTTTGTGGCGCTTGCCGGCATCGCTTCCGACAAAGAGCGGACGGAGGAGGCCAAGCGGGTGCTCGAATGGGGACTGACGGCCTTCGAGAACCGGCAGATCTTCGGCGAGAAGGAAGTGATCGGTGCTGCCAGCGTCTATGGCGGCACGACGCGCACCGTCGATCTCGTCGCCAAGGCGCCGGTCAGCGTCTATATTCCGATCAGCAATCCCGACCGGCTGTCGGCGCGCATCATCTATCGCTGGCCGCTGACGGCGCCGGTCAAGGCGGATACCCAGGCAGGCACGCTGAGGATTTTCGCCGGCAGCCGGCTGCTCAGGGAAGTGCCGCTCTATACCGTGCAGGCGGTCGGCGAAGGCTCGCTCAGCAGCCGGGCGGTCGACGCCATGCTGGAACTCGGCGAATCACTGTTCTTCTCCTGGCTCTGGGACAAGCCCGCGCCCGTCTGACGAGCCGTTTCCAACGCAATTTGGCGGGAAAGGTGAATATGTCGCCGCGGCGAAAGGTTTTCCTCCCTGATATCTTCGGATAGATAGAAGGAGCGGGGCGCGTGCGGCGCCTGGAATGCGGGAAATTGTCATTGTCATCCGGTACGGGATTGTTCGTTACGTTTGAAGGCGGGGAAGGTGCTGGGAAATCCACGCAGATCCGCCGCCTCGCCGAGGCGCTGAAGGGCGAAGGTCACGATGTGCTGATGACGCGCGAACCGGGTGGATCGCCGGGCGCGGAGGCCGTGCGCCATGTGCTGCTGTCGGGGGCTGCCGAAGCCTTCGGCACGCGGATGGAGGCGATCCTCTTTGCCGCGGCCCGCAACGACCATGTCGAAGAGGTGATACGGCCGGCGCTCGCATCAGGCAAGGTTGTGCTCTGCGACCGCTTCATGGATTCCTCCCGCGTCTACCAGGGCATCACCGGCAATCTCGAGCCCGATTTCGTCGAGACGCTGCAGCGCATCGCCATCAACGGCGTCATGCCGGATTGCACCGTGATCCTCGATATCCCCGCCAAGGTCGGGCTGGAACGGGCGCAGAAGCGCGCCGCGGCCGATGCTCCCGATCGATTCGAGAAGGAGCGGCTGGAGACGCACGAGAAACGGCGCGAGGCCTTTCTCGATATCGCCGCCCGCGAACCGGAGCGCTGCCACGTGGTCAACGCCATGCAGAGCGAGGAGGCGATCGCCGCCGAGATCCTGGCGATCGTCCAACAGCTGCTGTCGCCGGCAGGCCGTGCCCGAATGCCGGAAGCCGCCCATCATGAGTGAAGCCCATCATGAGTGAGGAAAGGCCCGGACTGCTCGACGGCGCCATCTGGCCGGGGGAAAATACCAGGCTGTTCGGTCATGCGGAGGCGGAAGCCTTCCTTGCGCAATCCTACCGGTCCGGCAAGGGCCACCACGCCATCCTGATCGAGGGGCCGGAAGGCATCGGCAAGGCGACGCTCGCCTTCCGCTTTGCCAATCACGTGCTCTCGCATCCCGATCCCGATGGAGCGCCAGAGACGATCGGCGATCCGGATCCTGCCTCGCCCGTCAGCCGGCAGATCGCGTCGGGCGCCTCGCATAATCTGCTGCACCTTGCCCGGCCGGTGGACGAAAAGACCGGCAAGGTGAAATCGGCGATCACCGTCGACGAGGTGCGCCGCGCCGGCAAGTTCTTCTCGCAGACATCAGGCACCGGCAACTGGCGGATCGTCATCATCGATCCGGCCGACGACATGAACCGCAATGCGGCCAACGCCATCCTGAAGATCCTGGAAGAACCCCCGAAGCGAGCGCTATTCCTGGTGCTCTCGCATGCGCCGGGACGGCTACTGCCGACGATCCGCTCGCGTTGCCTGCCGCTGAAACTGGCGTCGCTTGTCGATGATGAACTCGTCGCGGCCCTTGCCCATCTCGGCATTTCAGGCGAGGGCGGGGCGGTGCTTTCGGCCGCCAAGGGCAGCGTCGGCGAGGCGCTGAAACTCCTGAACTACGGCGGCGGCGAGATCATTGCCGCTTATGACGAGATGCTTTCCGCCGAGGGGCCGACAGCCCGCAAGGCGATGCATCGGCTGGCCGATGCGCTTTCCGGCCGGGAAAGCGACACGATCTTCGACTTCTTCGTCAGCCATGTCGGCGACGACATCATGAACCGGGCGCGCGCGGCAGCGGGCGAGGGACAGATCGCCGCGGCGGAGCGGCTGGCGCGGCTCTATTCCGAGATCACCGAGCGGCTGACCATTTCCGATGGCTACAACCTTGATCGAAAGCAGACGATCATCAGCATTCTTGCCGATATCAAGCAGCCAGGCTTTTAAAGCGCGAACGCGCTTTAATTCTCTGATCTATGCATGTCGTTATCCCAAAACCGCCGAACACTTTTGGGCGACATGCATTGTCAGCCGGTCAGCAGCTTCAGTGCGACGACGGCAAGCGTGGCGGCAAGTACGATGCGGATGGTGCGTTCATGCAGCTTCGGCGCCAGAAGGCTGCCGATGATGATGCCGGGGATAGAGCCGATCAGCAGGGCAAACAGCATCGGCCAGTCGATCTCGCCGATCAGCCAATAGCCCGTGCCACCGATCAAGGTCAGCGGTACCGCATGGACGATGTCGGAACCGACGATCTCGCGCACATTGAGCCTGGGATAGAGGACCAGCAGGATCGTCACCCCCAGCGCACCGGCGCCGACCGAGGTCAAGGTGACGAGGACGCCGAGAACGAATCCGAGAATGACGGTGAGGGCGAGAATGGTCGTCGGCTTTGGCGGCGTGCGATCGCCCATGGCGCGGCGCGCCAATTCCAGGATCTGGCCCCGGAAGACCAGCATGATCGCAGTCATGACGAGAAGCCAGCCAAGCGCGGTGGTGATGGTATTGGTCACGCCGATGCTCTTGCGATCGACGCCGGCCAGCAGCCAGAGCATCAGCAGGGCGGCCGGCAGGCTGCCGGCCGCGAGGCTGCCGACGATCTTCCAGTTGACGCGCCCGTGCATGCCGTGAACGGCGGTACCTGCCGTCTTGGTGATCGCCGCATAGAGAAGATCGGTGCCGACGGCGGTGGCGGGATGGACGCCGAAGAGCAGCACCAGCAGCGGCGTCATCAGCGAACCGCCGCCAACGCCGGTGATGCCGACGAGGGCGCCGACGAACAGGCCGGACAGTGAATAGAGCGGCTCGAATGTCAAGCAAGCGCCCCCGACGGCGCGCGGCCACGACCATTCCGGTAGATGAAAACTGGCACTTTGTTCTTGTCCCGCCCTCTGTCCCATGACGGGTAGATGGGGTGAGAAGCTGAGTCAAGTTCACGACGCTATCGTGCCGTAAATCATCGACAACTGGAAAGTTGAGGTTTCGCTTGACGGTGACATGCGCTAAGAGCGGCTGACCATTTTTATAGAGTTAGCCGGACATTGGCCGCCATGACAGACAAGACACCCTTCTACATCACCACCGCGATTTCCTACCCCAACGGCAAGCCGCATATCGGCCATGCCTATGAACTGATCGCCACGGATGCGATGGCGCGCTACCAGCGCCTCGACGGCAAGGATGTGTTCTTCCTGACCGGCACCGACGAACACGGCCAGAAGATGCAGCAGACGGCGCGCGCCGAGGGGATCACTGCGCAAGCGCTTGCCGACCGCAACTCTGGCGAATTCCAGACGATGGCGACGCTGCTCAACGCCTCGAACGATGATTTCATCCGCACCACGCAGGAGCGTCATCACGAGACGTCGCGCAACATCTGGAAGATGATGGCCGACAATGGCGACATCTACAAGGACAGCTATGCCGGCTGGTATTCGGTGCGCGACGAGGCCTATTACCAGGAGAACGAGACAGAACTGCGCGCCGACGGCGTGCGCTACGGGCCGCAGGGCACGCCGGTCGAGTGGGTGGAAGAGGCAAGCTATTTCTTCAAGCTCTCCGAATATCAGGAGAAGCTGCTTGCGCATTACGAGGCGAACCCCGACTTCATCGGCCCGGCAGAGCGCCGCAACGAGGTGATCTCCTTCGTCAAGTCGGGGCTCAAGGACCTCTCGGTCTCGCGCACGACCTTCGACTGGGGTATCAAGGTGCCGGACGATCCGGCCCACGTCATGTATGTCTGGGTCGACGCGCTGACCAACTACATCACCGCGACTGGCTATATCGAGGACAGGAACGGCCCGCGGGCGAAATACTGGCCGGCCGACGTGCACATCATCGGTAAGGACATCATCCGCTTCCACGCCGTCTACTGGCCGGCTTTCCTGATGTCGGCGAAGCTGCCGCTGCCGAAGCGGGTCTTTGCCCATGGCTTCCTGCTCAATAAGGGCGAGAAGATGTCGAAGTCGCTCGGCAACGTCGTCGATCCGGTCAATTTGGTGAACCATTTCGGCCTCGACCAGGTGCGCTACTTCTTCCTGCGTGAAGTCTCCTTCGGCCAGGACGGCAGCTATAGCGAAGAGGCGATCGGCACCCGCATCAATTCCGACCTCGCCAACGGCATCGGCAATCTCGCCAGCCGCTCGCTGTCGATGATCGTCAAGAATTGCGACGGCAAGATCCCGGAATGCGGCGCGCTCAGCGACGAGGACAAGGCGATGCTGGCTGAGGTCGACGCGCTGCATGCCTCGACCCGCGAGGATATGGGCAAGCAGCAGATCCACCGGGCGCTTGCCTCGATTATTTCGGCCGTCTCCGAAACCGACCGTTATTTCGCCGGCCAGGCGCCGTGGGCGCTGAAGAAGACCGATCCGGAGCGTATGGGCACGGTGCTTTATGTGACTGCCGAAGTCGTGCGCCAGATCGCGATTCTGCTGCAGCCCTTCATGCCGGAATCATCGGCCAAGCTGCTCGATCTGGTCGCGGCACCTGCCGACAAGCGCGATTTCGCCGCTCTTGGGCAAGCCGGACGTCTCATTGCCGGAACGGCGCTCGAAGCGCCGGCGCCGGTCTTCCCGCGCTACGTGGCTCCGGAGGCTTGAGGCCGTGCTGATCGATACGCATTGCCATCTTGATTTCGCCGACTTCGAGGCGGAGCGGGACGAGATCGTCTCGCGCGCCCATCGGGCTGGCGTCGCGCAGATGGTGACGATCTCGACGCGGGTGCGCAAGCTCGGCGCGCTGCTTGCCATCACGGAGAAATATCCTTCGGTGTTCTGCTCGGTCGGCACGCATCCGAACAATGCCGACGAAGAGCTGGATATTGAGACGGATGAACTGGTGCGTCTCGCCAATGCCCATGAGAAGGTAGTCGCGATCGGCGAGGCCGGTCTCGACTATTTCTACGACACACAAAAGCCTGAGGATCAACAGACCGGCTTTCGCCGCCACATCGCGGCGGCGCGCGAGACCCAGCTGCCGCTCGTCATCCACAGCCGCAGCGCCGACGAGGACATGGCAGACATCCTGACCGAGGAAAGCGGGAAGGGGGCCTTCCCCTTCATTCTCCACTGCTTCTCCGCAGGCCCGGAACTTGCCAAGACCGGCGTCGCACTCGGCGGCTATATCTCCTTCTCGGGCATCCTGACCTTCCCGAAGTCGGAAGAGCTGCGCGAGATCGCCAAGACGATCCCGCTTGATCGACTGCTGGTGGAAACGGACGCGCCCTATCTGGCGCCGAAGCGCTGGCGCGGCAAGCGCAATGAGCCGTCCTATGTCGTCAACACGGCCGAAGTGCTCGCCGATACGATCGGCCTTGCCACCGAAGAGGTCGCGCGGATCACGACGGAGAACGCTTTCCGCCTGTTCTCAAAGATGCCGAGGATCTAGCGGCGTGCTCTACCGGCGGCGTTTCACCATTCTCGGCTGTTCGTCGTCACCGGGCGTGCCACGCATCACCGGCGACTGGGGTGCCTGCAATCCCGACAATCCGAAGAACCGGCGCACGCGCGCTGCCTTCATGGTGCAGCAATTCGCACCCAATGGCGGTGTCACCACCGTCGTCATCGACACTGGGCCGGATTTTCGCGAGCAGATGATCAGGGCAGGGGCCGACCATGTCGATGCCGTGCTCTACAGCCATCCGCATGCCGATCATATTCACGGCATCGACGATCTGCGCGGCTATTTTCACAATACACGCCGGCGGGTGCCGATCTTTGCCGACCAATTTACCATGGACAGGCTGCGGGAAGCCTTCGGCTATTGCCTGGAAACGCCGCCGGGCAGCAATTACCCGCCGATCGTGCTGCCGATCGTCATCGAAAACCTAGACGCGCCCGTCGAAATCCATGGTCCTGGCGGAACGATCGCCTTCCATCCGCATATCCAGCAGCACGGGGATATCCACTCGCTCGGCTTCCGCATCGGCGATGTGGCTTATTGCAGCGATATCAGCGATTTCCCGCCGCAGACCGTCGAGAAGCTTCAGAACCTCGACATGCTGATCATCGACGCGCTGCAATATACCTACCATCCGAGCCATCTGTCGCTGGAACAGTCGCTCGACTGGATCGGCCGGCTGAAGCCGAAACAGGCGATCCTCACCCACATGCACACGCCGCTCGACTACGACGTGGTGATGGCTGAGACGCCGGACCATGTGGTGCCGGCGTATGACCAGATGAGCTTCGAGACCGAGGTCAGGCTCTAA